>JAVZYR010000001.1:0-82943 GCA_038999435.1 Candidatus Aenigmatarchaeota archaeon
TTGCAACTGGACCATTATACCGCCTGCGTATATAAATTTCACACAGTTTACAGTTGGTGGAAATGCAATGTATATTAAGCAAGGTGAATCTATCGTAAGATATGAGCTTGTATGGACTGTTAACAACCAAACAAACGCAACAAACATCACATCATCCAATCCTGATTTTAGCTATACTTTTACTGGTAGAGATGGCATGAGATATAAAAATATAAAATGTAGGGTAATTACTGATCAAAGAGAAGGGATATGGTCAAATCCCATTGAATCAGTTCTTGTCGATACCACACCGCCAAATGCAAGCATCACAAAACCAGAGCAAGAAGAGGTTACATTAGTAGCAGGCAAATTCCTCGTGGCATGGTCTGGCACAGACAGCGGTTCTGGTATAGACAAATATGATGTGCAGAAAAGTGATGATGGAGTGGCATGGGACTATTGGAAAACAGGAACAAATCTCACACAAGATAATTTTACCGCATCAGCAGGACAGACATGGCATTTTAGGGTCAGGGCAATTGACAAGGCAGGAAATGTTGGGAATTGGTCTACAGAAAAAATCGTTTCTGTTATAGGTGAAGTTCAAGTAAATTGGTCTTTTATACCAAGCACGGGTATAATAAAAACCGGAGAAAATATCACGATAAAAGCAGCTATATATTCTGACACAGACATATTGAATGTGACAGAATCATACGAAGGGAATGTTACGAATATCACAAAAAATATTACACAGATATCAGGCAAGAGATGGAATGTTAGTTGGGTGCTCATAGAACCAGAATCAGGTAAAAATCAGACATTTAGAATTACCATTAAAGATGTTAATAATCACAGCATAAAAAGGGAAACAAAATTCAGCGTTGTTGTGTGCATGCCAAATGAAAACAAAACATGTTGCAGGGGTGTGAACGGCACAGTTTGTCAGTCCAGCACCTATCAAAATACAATTTGTACATTTGGAACGAGTGTATGTACTTCAAGCTATGAATGGGGAAGTTGTAGTGGTATAGGCCCATCAATAGAGATATGTGACAGCAAAGACAATGACTGTGATGGCGAAATAGATGAAGGTATAAATTGTCAGTGCACACCAAACACGACAAGGTTTATATGTCCATGGGGACATTGTAATACAACAGGCCTGGCTGAGGGAACATACAACTTTGAGTCCTGGTGTCTTGCTCAGGAACAGAGATGCAATGCAAGTGGGTTATGGGGTACACCAACAGGTGGGCGTGGGCCAAGGCAGGAGACGTGCAATGGCATTGACGATGACTGTGATGGGGAGACGGATGATGGCAATCCACAATGCTGCACGCCCGAAGGGGCTGAAAGGATGTATGGACTTCAAAATCAAAGCCTCGATGGTATAGGTATATGCAAGATTGGTATAGATAAATGCCAAAATGGTCAATGGGTAACAATACAAACACCACAGGCACCGACCAGTGAGATATGTGACAACAGTGCTGATGATGATTGTGATGGAAAAACTGATGTACAGGATGAGGACTGTCAAGGCTGGGGATTTGAATTTCCATGGTGGATATTTGTTGGTCTAGGTGTTGGTGTTCTTGTTGCATTGATTGTGCTTTGGATATGGTTTAGGAAAAAGGGTACTGATTTGACATGGGAAAATCTCATAAAGAAATGGACACCTACAGAATAGATAAACAAACTAATTTTACTTTTTGCAAAATAATATTTATAAATAAGCCCAAGTAATATTATAATATGCATTTACAAATTGAGCGTTCTGAACTTGCAGCCCTTGTGGTTGCATGCACAATCGTTGTCATGCTCTACTGCATATATTCAGCACTTTCTTCTGGCACCACGCCTGTCAATCCTGGTCATCCACTGTCACAGGTTTGGATTGATGAAAATCTTAACATGTCTGGAAAGAACATCACAAACGTGGGCACAATAACATCATCACAGTACTGCATAGGAGCAAGTTGCATAAATACATGGTCTGATTTTCTGCCACGCAGTGGCTCACTACCAATGACAGGCAATCTAAACATGTCTGGAAAGAACATCACAAACGCAGGCACAATAACATCATCACAGTATTGCATAGGAGCAAGTTGCATAACTACATGGCCTAGTGGTGTGACAGATGTATGGGTCAACACAACTGGAGATACAATGACAGGTAATCTGAACATGTCTGGAAATAACATCACAAACGTGGGCACAATAACATCATCAAAGTATTGCATAGGAGCAGGTTGCATAAATACATGGTCTGATTTTCTGCCACGCAATGGCTCACTACCAATGACAGGCAATCTTAACATGTCCGACAATAACATTGTGGACGTAAATACGATATATCTAAAAAACATAACAGTTTTAAATCCAGATGGAAGCATAGCAGGTGGCGGTATTTATTATAACTGTTCATGGATTTCGGCAATAAATAAGAATTGTACTGGTTACTGTGGTATAAATGCTAGCTGTCCATCCGGAAAAACTCCTATAGCAGGTGGATGCTGGATCGCAGGTGATGGCTATCTCCATGCATCTTTTATAGTTTCAAATTCTTGGCGCTGTGCTCTTAGAGAAGGAAAAGATGCTACTAACCTTACTGCCTACGCACATTGTTGCTCTGTTGTGTGATTGTTAAACTGTTTAGATTTGTTTTGTATACAAATTTATAATCAATTACAAATTTAAATATGTGCATGAGAGACCCTGATAGCAGGGAAAGGCTCATTGAGCTTTTGATTGCAGAGGGCTGGTTAAAGACACCGGCCATCATATCTGCCTTTCGCTCTGTGAATAGAGAGCTTTTTGTGCCAAAGGATATGCGGGCCCTTGCATGGTCTGACCAGCCATTACCGATTGGTCATAGCCAGACGATATCAGCACCGCATATGGTTGCAATCATGACAGAATTGCTCCAGCCAAAGAAGAGTGATATCGTGCTTGAGATTGGTGCTGGCTCGGGTTATCAGGCAGCAATCCTGTCTAAACTTGTTAAAAGAGTAATAACAATAGAGTTAGAGCCATCCCTCGTGACATTGGCAAAAAAGAATCTGTCATCAGCAGGCTGTAAGAATGTAAAAATCATACAAGGTGATGGCAGCAAGGGCTGGCCAAAAGAGGCGCCGTATGACAAAATCATTGTAACATGTGGCTGTCCTGAAATACCTTCTACACTTGTAGAACAACTAAAAGAGGGTGGCAGGATTGTAATACCAGTTGGCAGCACAGATTATCAGGTGCTGACAGTCGGTATAAAAAAGAAAGGCAAGCTCGAGGTCAGCCAGCATGGAGGATGCATTTTTGTCCCGCTAAGGCATTAGTGCACGATTTATACCCAAAATCCATTTTTGCTTGTATTCAAACAAAAAATCATCTGTGAAATATTCGCTGCCATAAATGGCACTATCCCTTATCTCATTTATATCAATATGCAAAAAATCCCTCAGTATGGGGATAGAAAGCCCTGCAAAACTCCAATGCCAGGGCTCGTACGCAAACCCTGTCCTTTTTGGATTGCTATCATAAACCTCAAAAAAGCCATACTTATTTGCATTTTTCTTCAACCAACCATACATATCTGCATAAACCCCTTCAGTAAAATGTTTTTCACTGAGCGGCTCTTTTACAATAGGTTTTTTTTTGCATCAATTAAATCAGCATCAGTACCCCAATGATGTCTTGATGTGCCAGGTATTGCAGTGTATCTGATAATCTGTCTTATCCTTTTTTCTGGCTCGAGAGAAAGTGCCATGTATTTTTTATTCCATATATTCATCTGAGCAGAAAAACTTCTATAAACAGAGACAGGGTATATGCCTATCCCATCTTTTTCAGCATCAGACCTCATATCAAGGAATGCTTCTGCGGCAAGTGGTAAAAAGCCCAAATCATTTAGCACAGGTTTTGATTTTCCAATCATTTCATTTGTTGTGAGCAATAGTTTGCTATTGATACGCCAAGGAAAAAGCATCAACCGCACACTTCTATAAAAGTCCTTCTCTTCATACCCTCGGACCCTTGAAATACGGCCCTTCTCTGTTTCTTTGTTTTGACAAAATCTCTTCCTGTGTTAGGCCAGGCTCTGCCTCATCAGCCCTTAGCTCATTTTTTATATCTATTGGATGCAGTGCAGGCCTCTCTTTTGTTTTCATTTCATCCAAAACCCTGAATGCCTCGAGTATCTCAGCAAGGTCCTTCTCAAATTTCATCTTTTCCTCATCAGTCAGTTTTAATCGAGCAAGCCGTGCAATCTTTTCGATGTCCATAATTCTTATTTTCAGCCTTCTTTAAATTGTTGCTTCAGGAGCTTTATCACATCATCAGCCCTTTTTTCCAGAAGAAGTTCAAAAACCTGCTCCCATATCTCTGGCTCAAGCCCAGCATCCCTTAGGCTACTCTCAAGAATCTTGCTTCCAATCTCCTGCACAGATGCCCTCTGCATCTCAAGGGACCTTGCTGCAAAGCCCTCCTTTTGCTGTTTTTTGAAAACAAGCAGTGCACCCTCTCCATATCTTGCTTGTATCTCCTTCTCTCGGCCAGGCATATCAATCTTTATTAGCGGTTTCATTTTATGCCCTCTGCTCAATATCTCCTTTATTTCTTCTTCTGATTTTGCAAAGAATATCGGCCTCTGGTTTTCTATTGCATGAAATTTGAGCATGAAGGGGTTTGTCTCTAATATCCAAAATCCTCTTTTGCTTTCAGCATCTTCATCGAGTTGCGTTGCAACAAGGGAGCCAGGTATGAGCAGCCTCTTTCCATTTATGACTTTGTCCGCTCGACTGTGTATGTGACCGCACACATAAAGGTCAAAGCCAGCAGGTATATCTGCTATATCAATGCCTGGTATGCCAGGGAAGAGGCCTGCAAGCGTTTGATGAAATATTAAAATGTTAAAGCAGCCAGGGATTGGCTGAGGTCCCCATTCCTGCATAACTGACTGTGCCCATCCCTCAGGTACTGTAGAAAGGCCTTGCACAGCCACCTTTTCCTTTCCTCCATCTATTAAAATTCCATTTCTGTCAAGATATAGTACAAAGCCTGCCCTTTCAAGAGATTGAATAGGATTTACAAGACCTCTTGAACGCCTCTCATGCGTGCCGTGTATGAGTATGATTGGAATCCCTGAAAGTGTATATTCAGGCGCTTTTGATACATCCTTGCCAATTCCAAAAATCCTCTTATCCTTTTTTGCAAGCAGTGCAGGTATGAAAAGCTCCATTGCATGTGTTGTGATGTCATGGTCAGGCGTGCGCAGGTCAAAGAGATCTCCAGCTATTATTATCGCATCACATTCCTTGGATTTTTCTATGAATTCCTTTAGTGCTAAAAATGGCTCCTCAAATCTTTCAGTACCTTTGCCAAAACCAAGATGGACATCTGCAGTGATTGCTATCCTCATTAGAATAAAATAGGGCTTATATTTTTATTTCAACTTCCTGCCCAAGTGCCGTCCCTGGCAGACCTCGACTGAATCTTGTCCGCAGCACACCTTTTCTGCCATGCAGTGCGACAATCTTTCCGCATATCTGCTTCCCTGCAGGACTTGTCCAGATAACATTTTTTCCTATATACTTCGCTGCCTTCCCTGCACTGTCACAGCCATCAACTTCGATGAGATACTCATTTGTTTTTTGTGTATGTCTACCTCGCCTGAAGGAAAGTATGACACCTTTCATATTTTCTTTTATTTCTGAATTTTAAATCCTAATTTTTATTTTTGGCAATTTAAAATTATAGATGTTACGGCTTTATAATACACTCTCAAAGCGAAAGCAGGCATTCAGGCCATTAAAAGGAAAAATAGTCACAATGTATAATTGCGGGCTAACTGTTTATGATTATGGTCATATTGGAAATTTCCGCTCATTCCTTTTTGCTGACCTGTTAAGGAGATGGCTTGAGTACAAAGGCTATGTTGTTAAACAGGTTATGAACTTTACGGATGTTGGGCATATGACAGTCGATGAGATACCTGCACAGGCAGGCCAAGACAAGGTGGAGATGGCTGCAAAAAGGCAGGGAAAAAGCCCTGAGCAGATTGCGCAATTTTATATTGATGCATTTCTGCAAGACTCAAAGGCATTGAATATGCTCGAGCCCATGAAGAGGCCAAGGGCAACCGAACATGTAGCAGATATGATTGAAATTATAAAAAGGCTCATAGCGCGCGGCTATGCATATGTCACACCATCTGGTTGTGTGTATTTTGAGGTTTCAAAATTCAAACAATATGGCAAGCTGTCAGGAAATCCCATAGAAAAGCTCATGGCAGGCGCGAGGATAGTACCAAATCCTGAAAAAAGGCATCCATACGATTTTGCGCTATGGATAGTTGACCCAAAGCACATCATGCAATGGGATTCTCCATGGGGAAGAGGATATCCTGGCTGGCATATCGAATGCTCAGCAATGGCAATGAAATATCTTGGCGAGACGATTGATATCCATACAGGTGGAGAAGATAACATATTCCCACATCATGAGTGCGAGATTGCACAATCAGAGGGCGCAACAGGCAAGAGATTTGCGAGGTTTTGGCTCCATGTCCGACATCTGCTCGTGAATGGCAAAAAGATGTCAAAATCACTTGGAAACTTTATTGTTCTGCGCGACCTGATTAAAGATGGCCATGACCCGCGCGCAATCCGCCTGCTTCTGCTTTCAGCACACTATCGTGACAGGCTAAACTTCACAACACAGGCACTGAGACAAGCAGAGGCAACAATAGGCAGGCTTGATAGGCTTTTCAGCGAGCTTAGGAGGGCAGATGGAATAGGAGATAAAAAGCTTCTCTCTGCTGCGCGTCGGGCATGGAATAAATTCTGTGAAGCAATGGATGATGACATAAATACGCCAATGGCCCTGTCAGCAATCCTATCTCTCATACCCGAAATAAACAAATCTCTGCAAAAAAATTACATTTCAAAAAAAGATGCAAAATTTTTGATGAAGATGTTCACTGATTTTAGCAAGATATTTGGCATAGAGTTTTTAGCAAAGGAATGGCATGGCATTGAAGATGCAGAGCCATGGCTGAGGGCGATGCTCGAGGAAAGGGAGAAGGCGAGAAAGGAGAGGAGATGGGATGTTGCAGATAGGATAAGGGCAGAATTGAAAAGAAGGGGCATTATTGTTGAAGATTCTGAGGAGGGTCCAAGATGGCAGAGGCAATCTTCTTAGGTACTGGTGGAGGAAGGATTGTTGTGCTGAACCAATTCAGGGCAACAGGTGGCATTGCGCTTTTTATGAATGGCATGTCCCTGCACATAGACCCAGGTCCTGGCGCACTTGTTCGTGCAAGGCAGTATGGCATAAAACTCGGACAGATGGGCGGTGTGTTGATAAGCCATTGCCATCCTGACCATTACACAGATGGTGAAGTGGTCATTGAGGCTATGACACTTGACAAGGCAGGGACAGGTTTTTTGATTGCAAGCAAGGCAGTGATTGAAGGGCATGATAATTACAGGCCTGTGATATCGCTATATCATCTCAGCAAGCTTGCATGGCATAAGACCCTGTCAGCAGGCGAGCATGTAAAAGAAGGAGGTCTGACTATCACTGCAACGCCAACAAGACATGAAGAGCCAACAGCTATCGGTTTCTTGATAGAAAAAGATGGCAAAAGGTTTGGCTATACATCTGACACAGAATACTTTTCAGGCCTTGAAAGGCATTTTAAGGCCGCAGACATCTTGGTTGTAAACTGCCTAAGGCCAAGAGGGCAGGCATGGCCTGAGCATATGAACAGCGAAGGTGCGAAAACATTGATAGAGAGGGCAAAGCCAAAGATGGCTGTGCTGAGCCATTTTGGCATGAAGATGCTGAGAGGTGTTGCTGAGAGAGAGGCAGAATGGATAGAAAAAGAAACAGGCATCAAAACAATTGCTGCAAGAGATGGCCAAAAGATTGAATTTTAAATCACACCTTTGAATGACAATGTGCCAACAATTGCAAACATCAATATACCTATGAATGCAATTGAAAACCAGAAGGCAGGGTTCTGTTCAATCTTGCATTTTGCACTGCATGCACCACCACAATCTATTCCCTCTTCATTTAGGTCTTTAAAGCCATTAAAGCATGTATATCTTGGTTGGCAGTAATCAGGATTATCTGTGACGCCATCGCAATCATCATCTATATTGTTATAACATATATCATATTGATATGGTATAACAGAGCAGGCACCCCATTTGCCATCAGCTCCGCATGTCTGAATTCCTGTTGCACATATCCCCTTATATCCAATCTCAGCACAGGAGCGGTTTTGACCAGGCCTGCAGCATCTCAACCCTTCATCAATCTCGCCATTGCAGTTATCATCAATATCATTGCATGTTGTCTCTATCCTGGATTTTATGCCTGCAATTTCTGTCTCGCTGCGCCCACTGCATCCGCATTTTGTGAGGCTTGGATCAACTGCACCACCAATATTATCAATAACACCATCACAGTCATCGTCAATGCCATTGCACGTCTCCTGCTTTGGCCCTATTGCACCTTTGCATTCGCTCCACACAGGCCCGCTCGGGCCCTGTATGCATGTTTTTATTCCTGCCTTGCATGCACCAATATTCTTTCCACATGGTGCTGTTTGACCAATTTGGCAGACACACTGTCTTGATTCATTTTTCTCAATCCATGCCTCCTCATCAACCTCGCCATTGCAGTTATCATCAATGCTGTTATTGCATATTTCAGGAAGCTCATATGGCTTTGCTGTTGCATTGCATGCCAATCTACCTTCTGCACATATCCAATATCCACCACACGGTGAATTGTTTTTCCAATCACCAAGCCCAATCTCATCAATTACTTCTCTGACCTGTGCTGCTGTGAATGGCACATCACCAAATCTCTTTACAAGCTCTTCGTAAACCTTTTTAGTGCATTTTCTGTAAGGTTCCTGGGGAAATATCTCCTCATCAATCTTGCCATTGCAGTTATTATCCTTTCCATCGCATATCTCAATGCATCCAGGACATATCGTTGGGTCTGTGTCATTGCAGTCGCCCATTTCAGGACACCAACTATCACCATCACCATCATCGCATGCTGTAAAATTGCTTGCATTGCTTACACGAAGTTGGCCATTTGTATAGATCCTTATCTCAAGCCTGCCATTATTATCAGGCCCAAAAAGGCCTTCAAATGCTGATAGAGGAAGTGTGAAGTTGTATGTGTTGTCGAGTTTTGGAAAGATTGCGCGGGCACTAACATTCAGATGACTGCCATTCCATGATTGGCTGAATGAAATTGGTGCACTAAATTGAATAAGGGTTGCGTTGGCTTTTTGTACGGTTACAACATCACAGCCTGTGAGCGCACCTTCGCATTGTACCCCACCTACTATTTTCAGAATATCTGAGGCGTTGAAGGTTTTTGCATAGCTTCCATTTTGTGTTGTGGCTTGCGAAGGGAATAGCGATGATTTTCCCCAATCATCATCTAACTCTGTTTTTGTGCTTGTATATGCGCAGACATGAGCAAGTGCTGTCGTGCTTGTTAGTGTAGCAAAATTATATGGTAGATATTGAATGATATATGCCCTGTCTGGGTCATAATTATATATTGTTATGTTTGTGTATCCTGTTTTGTTTTCATCCCAGCCAAATGACCAATTAGCACCTATACCCTTTTCAAGATATGTCAGGTTGCCATCCTCTTCAACCCTGTAAATACCACCAACAAGCGTGCCATTGTAAAGATCTCTGTAAGAGCTCAAACTGCCTACATCAAGATAGAGATTGGCTATCTTTCCAAATTTGTTTGGGCCATAACTTATCCAATTCGATACATTTCTCCATCCTGTGCAATTAACAGGCCTAAGCCCTGCAATCTGATAATTTGTTTGACCTGTCTTGGTGGCAGGGCAGAGCAGAACAGTCCTTATCCAGCCATCTTTGTCTGACATCTCTGTGACAAGCCTTTGCCCACCACATGCTGCCCTAACCGTTACATACACATCGCCACCTGAAACGCTTGTTATTTCGTACGTTGTATTTTCAGGTCTAAAGCCGTCATGGCCAGTACAAAGACCAAATACAGTTGAGAGATTTTTTATGTATTTAAGCCCTTCACTGCCATTCACACGATTGTTTGTATAGGTGATGTTGTAGGTCTCGCTTACCCCATCCATGCATTTTGTGCTCACACTGGCTGTAAATGCGAAATCCTGATCCGGCCATTCTGTCCAGGCCTTTGTGCCATTTGCTGAAATAAGATAGGAGAAATTCGTCTCAATAAAGCCGTATTCTGATATGTTGTAATAATCTTGAAGGGTTAGTTGCGACATCTTTTGCATTCCCTGTCCTGCATCAAGCCATGCCTCGATGCTTCCATTCGACAGCTCATCAAAAAAGACAGTGACATTGCCTATGAAAAGCCCGCCCCGTGCAACCTTGTTCAGCATGTTGAGATTGACTGACATGGCTGCAAGGGCTGTTTGGGCAACAAAACCAAGGGCAAGGGCCATGCACACGGCTACAAGGCAGAAATTAAACCATCGCATAATTTATTATTATTTTTGCATGGATAAAAATCAATGAAAATTAAACACCAAATGATGTTCCTACCACCAGTTTGTGATGATACTTGCTCTGGAGTCCGCAATATATCAGGATAATATTACACTGTGGGATTCATCCATCTTCCAAGCTTAACAAGTTTACCACTTTTCGTTATACCATACCAAAAACCGTCCTGTCCTGGATACATGTATGCTATATCTGCCCAATTTATTCCTGCACCACTTGCACTTGCACCACCACCTCCCGCCCCTGCACCAGCACCTCCACCAGCACCTCCACCAGCGCCTCCACCACCTGAAGCAGCAATAGGATTTGCTTTCATCATCATATATGCAATACAGAGGGTAAAGGCTGTGCACATGGTCATATCTATCAGACCTGCAGTGTCCGTACTTATCATACTATTATATTTGCTTTCCATATCTGAAATTTCATCTAACAAATCTTCAATATCATCTTCTATCTCATTATAGTTGACATTGCCGCACTTGTCATAAATTCTGTTATAAACATCATCTGCGAAGTTTTTAACATCTGCTTCTATTGTAAACTTTTTTATAAAGCTTACCACGCATGCTAATCCTGCAGCGGCGCATGATGCCAAAAGATACCACTTGTTACATGGTTTCACTATGCAACTAACTATATACGAGATGAAAAAAACAGCTGATATTAAAACGAGTCCATTAAAAATTGCATTAAACAAATCTTCCTTGCTATCTATTTTACCCATCTCCTCTTCTGTATCTTCCATGTAATCCCAGCACTGCTTGACTGCTTCGCTGAAGCTGACAGTGAATGAGATATTTCTTGTATAGTTTTCATATTTCGAAGTAATCTCTGAGCCATCGGCCAGGATTTTGATTGTGTATCCAACAAAGACACGATTTTTCTGGGTTGTTGTGCTGTATTTCTTATCTTGAACATAATTTGTCATTGTGCTCTTCGTTGTACTGCTTTCTGTAATTTCGCCTTTTGCAATACAAACAAATTTTGTCATAGTTTTGGTGGAGCTGATATTGTAGCATCTGCTGACATGAAGGCTGTCGTTTTTGTCATCACCGATAACCTTAATTTCCATATCCTTAATTCTTGCCTTCAAGTCAGGTGGGTGCAGAACAGTAACATTAAAAGAAAAATTTAAGCTGCACGTGGCAGGCTCGACAAAGTTATGGATACAAGCAACATTTGCAGGAAGCTTTATTGCACCGCTCACATGACTTAGGTTTCGGCATTGCCCAATTTCAGGCACACATGTCAGACCAGACGGGCACATATAGCCAAATGCCTCTGCATCCTGACAGCAGTTATCAATAGACTCTCCGAGTTCTGGCTCAAGTATGCCATTTCCGCAGTCAGGCACAACAGTCAGGTTTATATCAAAAATACCATCATTGAATGTCTTTGATATTTCCTGCGAGCCATTGTTGAAGCTTAGGGTCAGATTTATTCTGTTTCCTGAAAAAACACCTGTAGTTGCAGGTGTACCACTTAACATACCTTTTATTTCATTGTATAATATAGGCATGCTCTGAAGTTTGCATGTCACAATCGAGCCGTTTCTTGAGCAGCCAAGGACCTGGCAGCATGTAGCTCTGTCAGTACATGCATTGCGAAGGGCATCTCCGAGGATGCAAGATGCGGTTATACCCTCCTTTGTGCTGTTCGGCACGTCTGTCAACTCAATTGCAACATTAAAAGATGGTGTGATTGTGAGATAGCCAGCAGTAGCTTGTGTGAGTGCTACTGCATCAGTAGCATTTATATTAACAACCTGAAATGCATCTAAGTTTTTGCATAGATTCTGAAAGCTCGGTCCATAATGGCCTGCTTTCTGTTGATTTGATTGCAATAATGATATCTGATAATCGGTTATATCACAGTATTGACTTCCTCCGCATGGCACATCATAACAGCAATTCTCGCTTGTCTCATTTTCCTGCACAACTCCATCCCCACAGTATACCTTGTTCAGTGAAAAGTATATGCTTGAGGTGAAGGTCTTTTGTTTTGGTGTTGTGCAGTCCTTATAATTTGCCAATGCATTCAACCTAATAGCTATACTGTAGTCATACTCATCGCTATACTCTGCTATGTTGTAATTTGCAGTGCAATTTGCATTGTATATATTTTCTGATACCGAACCAGCCCCGCATGTTATGGAAACACCTTGAAGCTGGCATGGGAAACCAGCTGCCCTTACGCATGAAATTGCGCCAGGAGAGATTGATAATGAAACACCTGATGGTGCGTCAGATAATGTAATCTTAAATTTCGCTTCATTGTGTTTTGCAGGTGGAATCACTACAGCACTGAAACTGCTTGGTTCTGACTTACATATCCCTGTTGATTTTTGACCACCTTTGACATCACAATATTGCCCCTCTGAGCAAGGACAATCGCAGCAACAATTATTAACACTTTCGCCAAGTTCTGTTTGGCATTGCCCATCTCCACATATCCAGGAAGATATGCTGATGTCTGAAAATCCAGCCGAGATATTATAAATGGTCTCATTTATTGCATAATCTGGTATGCTGAGGTTAAATGCAATTTTATTTGATGTCAATGTGTATTGGCCCTCACCACATCCAGCAAGCGCAGGTATTTCAATTGTGCAATTTATCTTGTTATCCCAAACTGCGCATTTTGATGTATCAATGTTGCGTGTCAGGTTGCCAAGCGTGTAGGAAGCAGAACTGATGTATGCACCTGTTGGCATATTAACAATCTTTACTGTAACATTCGCTTCATGTCTATTGTTACAGCCAATAAAAGATGTTGGTGTGGTTTGAATATGCTGAAGGCTTATGTCACTGAGTTGTTTGCATGTTTGTGTTCCTGTGTCGCAGTACCATCCAGTAGGACATGGATTATTAGGATCGCATGACTCAAATTGCGCTCTTGCGCTTGGTATGATTTGTGCTGGTTTCCACTCAGCCATTAGTGCAGATGATACCCACGTCCAGCTAAAGATAAGCCATGCTACCAAAATCGCGCCAATTTCAATTACAAGGAGCCTTTTGTTCAACATATCTGAAGGCTGCAAAGCGCTATTTGTTTATAGTCAAAGCATGCCATTATTTTTAAACATTCTGGTGGAAGGTTATAGGTTGGTTTCCATGGTAAATTTGGAAATATAGCAGCTTTGTAGGACTCTTGTATGCAGAATGGTATAAGGGTAGACTTACCATATACACAATCATTAAGTATGGCAAAATTATTTATTTCATCATAGCAACCCATATAAACCATGCATGTTGCATTACACGGATCACATGGATTTGTGGTACTTCCTGGGATACAACCAGGTGGAGTGTTTTTGTAAAAACCTCCACATGCCCTGAATTCATTCTGACATTGCTTAAGTATGCCATTTTGTGCTGAATTTTCACTGCATCTGTCTGATACCTGAAGAACAGCAATTGATTTGGTCCCACATCCTAAAAGCCAATCTATCGCCTCTCCTATGGCTACCCCTCTACATTTATCATGGTCGCTTTCAGAATCGCATCCTCCCATATCCTCACAGCAATCATCTTTTGCAGAATCCCTCACATCATCAGCCATGTCCATAATATTTTTCATATCCGGCACAGTTACTATAAGATTTGCATCATATGGTGGTATGTTAATTTGCGTGCTTGATGTCTCAATGGGTGTTGCTCTGTGCTGATATTTACCCATTGTCTTACCTTCGTATGTGAATATTTCAGCTCCAGCCGTCTGTAGTCCTTCTTTACTCATTACCCTGGCATAGACATTATATAGCCCAGGCGGTATATAGTCAACTGTCACGCTATGTTTTATAATCAATGCATCACCAGTCTGTTTGATGCAATCCAGTTCGCTTAAATTGTTGCAATCGATAATCTTTGATAAATTGTAATTCATAACATAATATTGTCTGCTGCCATCAGTTGAATTGAAAATCAGCGTGACTGCCTCAACATCCACAGGTGCATATGCATCATGGCATGAACCTGTGTCCTTATAGAAGCTGAATTTTATTTTTGATGGCTTGAGCAGCACTACAGTCAGACCTACAAGCTCAGAGACAGACTTTCTCTCTCTGTATATTGAATATCCAGGGGCTGATACGGTCAGATTTCCAATCGAAGCTGTGACAGCACCTTTTACATTTCCATTTGCATCTGTTGTGAATGCACAGCCCTCATAATATACAGTTGCGCCGGGTATGGGTGCCCCTGATTGGTCAATCACAGTTATATTAATCGGATTTGTTGGGTTTTCGCAAGATATGGCAGGTGTAAGTGTTGCAGCACAATCATTGGCAGGCCTCATATTATCTACAGCAACATTTATTGCAAATTTGAAAAAATTGTCAGCCAGCTCATCATACACAGAGACAATAGCAGGATATCTAAATGAATATCGAATGTTATACCATTGAATGCAGATTTGCACAGTATAAGAAAATACACCAGAGAGCCTTAATATCGGCTCTGCAGGCCCAATAAATATCATCCCGCTCTGTGTGGCATAAAGAAGTGGCAGCCCAAGCTGTGGATTAAGGTCTGTATATTTCTTGCCATCAAGGTCAGGGATGTTCAACACAGGGCTATGCTTTGTGTTTACAGGTTTCCACCATTGAATATTGCTCAACGTGTACTCAAAAACACCCCTCATTAGGGCACTTGTCTCCTCAGGCATAAGAAGTATTGTCTGCCCACATTCTGTCAGCCATCCAAATGTTGGTAGCTGAGAATAATACAGATTTTTGATTGTTGCCCATTCAAGTGCTCTTGTGTTTGCCTGAAAATTTGTGAAGTCCTTGGCAAATTTATATATATAGCCAAACCTTGTCGGAACCGTGACAACGTAAGGCTGTTCAAGCTCTTCTCCTCCCACTTTTGTAGGAAGCCATAGTGCAAAATTTATCTTGTCTTCCTCAATCTTTATTTCAGCCTTTACATCTGTCTTATCAAATGAAACCTGCTTGCCATCGATTGTCATGGTATTATTTAGAGATGCAAGAACATCGCCCATTGTTTTATTTTTCAGATTGTTTTCTATCTCTTGCAGGGTAGGGTAGGTTTTGTTTCCACAGGCAGACCAATATGCAACAGGCGTGTCTATGTAAAGCGGGCTGTCTGCTGGTGGGCTGAACAAACCTCCCTGTGCTTCTATTATCTCAAGATTTTCAGTGAGCCTCTCCTTTATGATACTTAATATCTGGCTGTGTACATGCTTTAGATGCTCTGGAATTGCTGGAGAGACAGGGAACGCAGGTGCAGCAAGAAATAGATAATATATTGCAATTATAGCAATGATAACAATACCAATAATAGCAATAAATTCCAGCTGCCCTTTAGCCATAAAAATAATTGGCTGTGTAAATTTAAATTAACCTTCTTTGCTCAATTTTAAATTGTTTCAATCCGTTTTTACATATGCATCCTGTGTTTAAACTGCTTGGTAGCGAAGTTGGGGATTTGGCTAGCAGACGATTTGGCCAACCAACACCTGTTCAGGAAGATGTCATTCCACACATCCTTGATGGCAAGGATTGTCTTGTGGTAGCAGAGACAGGCAGTGGAAAAACAGAGGCATGTCTTCTACCCATATTTAGCAAGTGGCTTTGTCAGCAACCAAAGGCAACAGCCATACTCTACATAACACCATTAAGGGCATTGAACCGTGATTTGTTAAAAAGGCTTCTTTGGTGGGGAGAAAACATAGGTATAGATATATCAGTGCGGCATGGTGATACGAGTACATATGAAAGGGCGATGCAGGCAGAAAATCCTGCTGATATGCTGATATCAACACCTGAAAGCCTTCAGGCAATCCTACTTGGCAAAAAACTCAGAAAGGCGTTAGAAAACATAAAATGGATAATTATTGATGAGTTGCACGAGCTGTTTCCAAACAAAAGAGGTGCACAACTCCTCATTGCCCTTGCAAGGCTTTCAGCATTTCTCAAGCAAGGGCCACAAATCATCGCGCTTTCAGCAACACTTGGAAATCCACAAGAAGCAGCAGAATGGCTCGCTTCGCCATTTGGCAAGCAATGCAATGTGATAAACACTGTGCCAGCAAGGAAACAAAAGATATGCATTGAGATGCCAAGGCCTGGCCCACAAGATGTTGAATTTGCAGAGAGAATGGCAACATCACCAGAGCTTGCAGCGCGACTGAGAAGGATAAAGGAGATATTCAGCGAGAAAAGGTCTCTGCTGATATTCACAAATACGCGTGAATGGGCAGAGATACTTGCATCGAGGCTGAGGGCAGCCGGGCTTGCACTTGATATACATCATTCCTCGCTCTCCAGAGAGGCAAGGATAAAGGCAGAGAATGAGCTGAAGGAAGGAAATATAAAGGCAATTGTGTGCACATCAAGCCTTGAGCTTGGTATAGACATAGGGCATATAGATTTCATTCTGCAATATGGCTCGCCGAGGCAGGTTGGAAAATTGATTCAGCGTATAGGCCGTTCAGGTCATAGGATTGACAAGATAGCAGAAGGAATCATACTCACCACAGATATTGATGATATGCTCGAGGCAAGGGCGATAGTCAGCTTGGCTGAAAAGGGCTGGACAGAGCCCATAAGACCATATAACAAGCCATTGGATGTGCTCTGTCATCAAATTGCAGGCATACTTTTAGAAAGATACAAAATAAGGGCAAATGATGTCTACAACCTCTTTAAAAAGACAAAAACATTTGAGGGCCTTAGTTGGGAAGAATTTATCGAAATGTGCAATTTTATGCAAAAGCTGGGATATCTTTGGATTGATAGCATAGGAGATGATTTCTTGCTGAAAAGGAGAAAGGCAACATTCGGATATTACTACTCAAATCTTTCGACGATACCTGATGTTAAAAATTATCGTGTGATTGATATCGTGAGCCAGCAGCCAATAGGAACCCTTGATGCAGAGTTTGTTGCGCTGCATGGCAATCCTGACCAGGTTATCATATTCAAGGGCAGGTCATGGCGCATCATTGAGGTTGGAGAAAGGATACTCGTTGAGCCAACCGATGATATCACAGGTGCAATACCTGCATGGGAAGGTGAGCTAATACCTGTTCCAAAAGAGGTTGCAGAGAATGTTGGTAAATTAAGAAAGGAAATAAAGATGGATGGACAGCCCATTGTACCTGACAATGAAACAGTACTTTTTGAATGGGGAAAGGAAAGGGTGCAGGGCCTGGGCCCGAGCATAAACTATGCCATCATCCACATATGCAGTGGCTCTCAGGCAAACGAGGCAATAGGTCAGGCCCTTGCATACAAGCTCTCACAGCGGTTTGGCTCTGTAGCGCTCAGAACAGACCCATATAGAATATTAATAAGATGGTCAGGTGGAAGTTGGAGAGATGCTTACGAAGCATTCTTGGATATAAAGGAAGGGGGAAATCTGAAAGAGATTTTGACAGAGGCATTGCCACATACAGAGTTGTTTGCATGGCGCTTCTATCAAGTCTGTCAAAGATTTGGTATCATATCAAGGGATGCACAGCTATCAAAATTCTACCTTAAAAAGCTAATGGAAAGTTACAGAGATAGCCCTGCATGGCGTGAGACAATGAATGAAATAGAGCAGGGCAAGATTGACATCACAGGCGCAGCAGAGGTATTGACAAAGATAAAAAGGATAGAGGTCATAGAAGGCCTAACAGCCCTTGGAAGGGCCATTGCGCACAAAGGCTTTGAACTTGTTGGGCTTGCAAGACCAGAGCATGAGATATTTTCAGCATTCAAGGAAAGGCTGTTAGCAACAAAGATTGGGCTTGTCTGCTGTTATTGTGCAAAATGGGCAAGGGTAACAGAGGTGAGAGAAATACCAGAACTTATATGTCCTGTTTGCAGTTCAAAGTTGATTGCTGTTGTGCCATGGAGAAGGGTTGATGAGGCAAAAAAACTAATCGAGGCAGCAAACAAAAAGAAAAGGATGAAAAAAGCTGAAGAGGAAAGGGTAGAAAGGATACTTGCAGGTGCATACCTTGTGATTTCTCATGGCAGGGATGCTGTGCTCTGTCTCGCAGGCCATGGCATTGGACCACAGACAGCCTCGCGGATACTTTCAACAATGCCAAAGGATGATGAGTTGTTCAGGGCAATACTAAAGGCTGAAAAGGAATTTTTGAGAACAAGAGTCTATTGGAGATGAGGTCTAAATCTGCCTAATAACGTCCCATCGAGAAGATAAAGTTCAAAACTTTTTATCCTTTTTGCAACAGGGCCAAGCAGCGCCTTCTTGTTTACTGCAAGGCCACCAGCCCAGTGATTAAATGCAGGTATGATTACAATCTCTGGCCTCTGTCTTGCAATAACCCACACAGGCTCTGTCCAGGTATAGCCAAGCGTATCTTTGAATTCAAAAACAGGATGCGAATGTGCAATCACAATCCTTTTCATTGTCCATGCCTTTTTGTCAGGTTTGGCATGCCCATGGCAAAACCATGTATCTCCGCTTTCTATCCCTTTTGTTGGTAATATCTCAAGATTTTGTTCTGTAATCCTTTTTATTCCACCATCATGATTGCCTGGGATTAGCCGGATAGGACATTTTATATCAGAGATGAAGCGAGAAATCTCTGCAAGTTCCCTTTTGCTCATCCCAGGTATTTTATGTTTAAGGTCTCCTAAAATCAGCAAATCCTTGCAGCCAGTCATGTTAAGAATTTCTCTTATCTTTTCAGCCATTTCTCTTCTCTGTGACGGTATCCTTATCCCTGCTTCCCTCGGTTCAAGCTCTATGCCAAGATGCAGGTCTGCTATAATAAGCGTCTTACCAATCTTCAGGGCTGGTTTGCCTAAAACAAATCTCATAAGAATTTAAATTTTTATTTTATTAAAAAATATGGACTTTGATGAAGAGGAGTTTAAGGAGTTCAAGGCAATGCTTTTAAGTCAGGCAGGTGTATATTCGGTTGGGCTTGGTGAAAATGAGAAAGGAGAATATACAATAACAATCTATGCTGAAAAAGATGTTCCTGTTGAAATTCCAATAAGACCGCGTTCGCTTAAAAAATATCCTGTGAAAATCATTAGGGGAGAGCCAATAGAGGCAAAGAAATAAAAAATTTTCGTCTAATTTTAGAAAATGAGATATTCAAAAGATATCGATGAAATTAAAAATGTTTTGGACGCCTGGAGATACACATTATTTTGTAAGCCCAATGTTGAAGGTGTAGGTATTGGATATAAAATTGTGAAAGGGGAGAAAACAGACGAAATATGTATTGTTGTAAATGTAAAAAAGAAATTACCAGAGCTCCCTGAAGAAGATATGATACCCAAAGAGGTTGGAGTTGGCACAAAAATTTTGACTGATGTCTATGAGACAGGAGAGATAAGAGCGCTTTATAAAGAAGCTAAAAGTGCAGAAAATTTAAGAACAAAGAAAACAAGGCCTGCATCTGCTGGGGTTTCAATAGGACATTACAAAATTACTGCAGGCACGCTTGGATGTCTTGTGAGAAAAGATGGAAAGATAAAAATCCTTAGTAATAACCACGTGCTGGCAAATGAGAACAGGGCAAAAATAGGAGATATGATACTCCAACCAGGCCCTTATGACATTAATGATGCAAATTATGAGCAGTACAAAATTGCACTGCTCTCTGATTATGTACCAATCTATATTATGGATGAGATACCAACATGCAAAATCAAAAACGTTGCAAAAAATTTCTTGAGATATATAAAGAAGCAATATTCAAACATTCTTGCGGCTAAAACGAATCGCTTTGATTGCGCTGTTGCTGAAGTATTCAAGCCTGATGATGTCTCAAGCACACTTTATGAGCTTGGTGAACCAGCAACAAAGCCAAGAGATGCAGGGCTTGATATGAAGGTTTGCAAATCAGGACGGACAACAGGCGTAACACAGGGAGAGATAACGCAATTACACGTAACAACAAAAGTTAGGTTCTCACGTGGCTATGCAGTTTTTGAAGAACAGATAGCTACAGGACCCATGTGCAAAGGTGGTGATTCAGGCTCTTTGCTTGTTTCTCAGAGCGGGCTTGAACCTGTTGGACTACTTTTTGCAGGCTCTGATGCCATAACAATATACAATCCAATAAAAGATGTTCTGAACAAATTAGGGGTTGAAATAGTTTCAAAGCATAATCCATTATAGACTGATTTCAATACCTTTATATCTGATTTTAATTTTATAACCAGTTCTTGCCCATCTCAATATTTTGAAAAGGCCAAATGTATTTTTAAAGAGATATTTTATGGCAATAAAAAATACAGAGACAACACTTCTTATCTCTATGGTAATGTTATTTTCATCAAAATTTATATCAATTGCCTTCATTCGATATTTTATACTCAGTTTATAATATTAAAAATGGCAGTTGAGAAGATTGTGATAGGCCGAGATAGAGAAGATATAAAGAGATATGGCAGTGAGGGTACTGCATACATCGGCAAGCATATTGTTGGAAAGGGCGAGGAGGCACACCTTACAAACCCAATACACATGGATTTGATAAGACCACATGTTGTGCTTGTTGCTGGAAAAAGGGGAACTGGAAAAAGCTACAGCGCAGGCGTGATTGCAGAGGAGATTGCAATGCTTCCAAAAGAAATTAGAGAGAATCTATCTGTGATAATGATTGACACAATGGGCATATACTGGTCAATGAAGATGGGAAATGAGAAGGACAGAGAACTTCTGAAGAATTGGGGACTCAAGCCACAGGGCCTGCCGATAAAGCTTTATGTGCCAAAAGGGTATGTGAAGGACTATGAGGATGTTGGAGTAAAGGTTGATGGCGCATTCACAATTGCTTGCTCTGAGCTCACAGCATTAGATTGGATTATGACATTTGGCTTTTCTATGCTTGACCCACACGGCATAGCAATAGAGCGGGCAATAAAGGCTGTCACAGACAGATTTGGCACAGAATATTCTATATCAGACATCATAAAGGCCATAGAAGATGATAAAAGGACAGACAAATCAATAAAGGATGCACTTGTGAATAGATTTCTTGCTGCAGAGGATTGGGGGCTTTTCGAGATTCATGGTACGACTGTTAGGGAGATGATCGAGCCAGGTGTTATCTCAGTTATTGATGTCAGCCATTATATGCGTGTCTCGGCTGGATGGTCTGTTCGCTCAATGATAGTTGGATTGTTATCAAGGAAGATTTTCCAAGAGCGGCTGATGGCAAGAAAGGCAGAAGAATTTGAGATTATGGCAGGGGAAAGGAGAAAAACAATACCAATGGTATGGCTTATGATGGACGAGGCGCATCAGTTTGTTGGCACAGAGCCAACTGCAGCAACAGAACCATTACTTACGCTTATTAAAGAAGGCAGAGAGCCGGGTATATCTGTGTTGATGATAACGCAAAGGCCTGGAAAACTACATGAGGATGCACTGGCACAGGCAGACCTTATAATTGCACACAGGTTGACAGCTGAGGCAGACATCCGTGCGTTAAGGTCAATCATGCAGACATATGTTCTTGAAGATATACAGGACCTGATGAATGCATTACCACGCCTCAAGGGCTCAGCGCTCATACTCGATGATAATTCAGAGAGGATATATACAGTTCAGGTCAGACCGCGTTTTTCTTGGCATGCAGGCGGTTCACCTGCTGCAATAAAGCCAAAAGGGATATTTGGATAGTTTTATAAACTTTTTTAACAAAATTAAAAAATGAATATTCCTAAACTATTATTATTAATTATAACAATATCTGCTATTCTAATCATTTTTATCAGATTCACAGGTCTATTTATTCCTCCTGCTGGCCCTCCTACTGTCTACACAGTCTGCTCTTCTGGTTGTGATTATGACAGCCTGACAGCATGCCTTTTTACTATAAATAATACACAGAATATTTGCAACATAACGGGCCCTGGCTTTTGGTCAATAAATGATAGCTATTATTTTATTAGCAATGCCGGTGAAATAGTTGAAATAGCATCAGATGATGTTATTTTTGATTGTAATAATTCAATTTTAAGAACTACCCTCATCAATTCTTTTGTAATACGAATGAAAAAAGTTGATAACACAACAATAAGAAATTGCATTTTTAATACAATTGATAACACAATAGATTTACAGGGAAATAACATAAAAATATACAACAATTCATTTTATGGCGATTGGTATTCTTTGCGGGCTTATGACTGGGTTTACAATATATCAATTTATGATAACAATATATCAACAGGATTTGATCCCTGGTTTAGGGTAGTTAATTGTACCATAGAAAATAATAACATATCTAACGGTTTAAGAGGAGATTTTAACGATAGTATAATAAGAAATAATAACATTAGTTGCGTGTATATAGTTATCAATGGTAAAAACACAATTTTTGAAAATCATCAGCAAATCTGCGAATCAGGAGACGCTTTACAATATTTTGGTGGTATAAACATAACAATAAGAAATAATAGTTTTATAAACAAAACAACAGGAATAATTATAAATTCAGCTAATGAAACGAATATATATAATAATACAATCGTAACATATATTCCAACTGATTATGGAGGGATAAATTCATCAGGCACAAATTTTAATGTTACAATAATCAATAACACCATCACAGGCCCATATAAAACTTCAATTGGAATTTTAGGTAGTGGCAATAAAATCATAAATAATACAATAAGCAATACAACACAAGGGATTTATATTAATGGAAGTAATCATAACATATCTAGAAATGTAATAAAAAATGCAAGCCAAGAATGTTTATACACAGATTCTTTCACCGAGTCTAGCATAATCTCAAACAACACATTCGAGGATTGCGGTGCTGTTTCTGGTCCATACGAAGCGTATCTAAGCTCATACTCTCCACTGCAGTATAATGGCAACAACTACACTATTGTTTTTTATGCAAATTCAGATATAATCGACACTGTGCAAGTTTCAGAAGATAACACAAATGTTTCTGACATAGTCACAGGTGAAAATAACTTCAGCCTATGGTTAGGTACATGTGAGGATGGCTCAAGATGGACAGTTTATGTCGAAGAGCCAGAGAGTATGTCGTGCTCAGATGTATTTAATTTAGGTTGTAATGGCATATGTGACTTTGAACAGGATGGCTACTGGATTGCAAATGGCTATGGTCAAAACTACACATTAAATCAATCACCGCAGGTCTCTGTCATTCCCGGCTACACAGACCCTGCATGGCTGAGATACAGCTCATGGTATGTCCAGGATTACTATCCAATTGTTCTTTATGGCTCCTCTGGAAACAACATAACAAAGAATTGGATAAAGGATGTGAACAAAAAGAACAACTATTCTATCTACTCAGATACAAATGCACAGGACAGGATATGGCTAAACATGCTTCTCTCAGGTGGCATAAACATCACAGGCACTGAGCCAATCTTATGCGTGAATGGTGAAGGAAACTTTTATGGCGAGGGCAGTTTAGGCGTGCCTGAGAACGATTGTGGTCCTGCAAGCATCACCGCACCAACAGCAGGTGCATACACAGGTAGCATAACAATTCAATGGACTGCCCAATCCTCACCAGAGCCTGTAACATATGATGTCTATGCAAAGAATTTAGCAACAGGCGAGATGACAAAACTTACAGAAACAACAAGCCTTTCATATTTATGGAACCTATCAGGATACTTAGGAAATTATAAAGCAATCATTATTCCATGGATCTCTGGCTCAAGGATTAATGCAACATGGGCAGAGTCAGGCATACTTCAGCTTGGTCAGGGTACAGGTGGAGGCAATGTCACTGTTACAATCCTTACATCCATCACAATATCCCTACCTGTAGATACAGTCAACTTTGGCACAATGCAACTTGGCCAATCTGACAACACAACAGATAACAGCCCACCACCATTCATCCTTCAAAATGATGGTTCTGTGCCCGTCAACATTACAATAAATGCAACTCAGCTTTGGTACAGCAGCCTTGGTTCAGGCACAAGCAGTTATTATCAATTCAAAACAGAATGTAATGAGTCATCATGTGTGCCAGACCCAGATAATGACCTCGTTACATCCTGGACAAACATACCAATAAATGAACAAGCAATCCTTGCCTGTTCAAATCTTCGCTTCATAGACAACCAAGATACGGTTAAGATTCACATAAAGGTTACAGTTCCGGTTGATGAGCCAGCAGGTTCAAAGAACAGCACAGTCACATTCACAGCAAGCCAAGCATAAAAGCTTATAAGGTTTTTAATACCAATAATTAAAATAGGAGGTAAAATGGCATCCAACAAATTGCTGGCTGCATTGATTTTAGTGCTACTTGTAGCATCGCTTGTTGGTATGTATATTTTGATTGCACCGCTAATTCCAGTCGCGCCAGCCATAGCAACAGAGACAGGAGTTGTTAGCCTTTATGTTGCACCACAGCCATACTCTACAGGAGGTATGGTTTCTGTGGTCGTAATAGGATAAGGAGGTAAAAGATGGTAAGCAATAATACACTTGCAGCCCTTATCTTGGTAGCAATAGTGATATCCCTGGTAAGCATAGCAACAACCCTAAACATTGCCTCAAGGATACCCATAACCCTAACAGGAGGCATATCAGGCACAACACAAGTATCAGTCGCAACAGCAATCACAATCACCCTGCCAGTAAGTACAGTAAACTTTGGCTCAATGTCCCTTAATGCAGAGGATGATACAACGGACAACAGCCCAGGCCCGTTCATTGTTCAAAATGACGGTTCTGTGTGTGTCAATGTGACAGTTAATGCAACACAACTTTGGTCAGGAACAGGCGCAACAGGTACATCGACATACTACAGATTTAAATCAGAATGCAATGAGGCAAATTGCGTTAACAACGAAACAGAAGATCTTGTGAGCTCATGGACAAACATGCCAATTGCATCTGCTGCAACAAAGCTTGTCAACAGACTAAGATACACTGATTCACAGGATACTGTGAAGGCGCACATTTATCTAAAGGTCCCTGCAGATGAGCCAGCAGGTCCAAAGAGCAGTACTGTGACATTTACATCAGAAGACGCAGGCGGCTGCTAAAATAAAAAACTTTTCATTTTTTCTTTTTTTTAAATATTTTCACAGATATCTATAAAGATGAAAAGGATTTTCTCAATCATCTTGTTATTGACACTGGTTTTAATTTTACCATCAGCATTAGCCATTGGCATGTCACCTGCAAGGATAGAGATAGATTTTCAGCCAGGTGCAAACCTAACTTACGATTTCTGGGTTCTAAATAATCTTAATGAAACGCGTTCTATAGAGCTATATCCAACAGGCGAGCTTGCTGACAGGATAACCATTTATGGTGATAAACAATTCGAACTTGAAGGACAAAAGGTTAGGCAATTTTCATTTTCCATACTACTACCTGAAGAACTTGAGCCAGGGCTTCACAAGTCAGGGATAGGTGCAATAGAAGGCCTGCCAAGTGGCAGGGAAGGCGGGACACAACTTGCTGCACGCGCAGCAGTTATAATGCAGGTATGGATAAGGGTACCATATCCAGGAAAGTATGCAGAGATTAGTATAGAGGCAAAAGATGTTGAACTTGGTCAGCCAACACCATTCACAATCCATGTCAAAAACCTTGGCTCTGAAGACATCACAGCAGAGGATGAGATAGAAATATGGAATGGTGATAAGAAAGTTGCAGAGCTGAGCGCAGGTTCTGTTTCAGTAGCTGCAAAAGGCACAGAAAATCTTTATGCAAGCTGGAAAGCAGACAGTGCAGGTGTATACAAAGCAATAGCAAATGTGAAATATGATGGCAAAAATGCATCAGCTTCAACATTTTTCAGGGTTGGGGCTCTTGACATAGAAATATTAGACCTCTCAAAAGAGATTGTGCAGGCCGGAGAGATAGCAAAGTTTAAGGTTAAACTAAAAAGCAAATGGAATGCAGAGATTAGAAACATTTATGCCGATGTTGAAATACTGAAAGATGGAAATGTTTTAAAAACAGGGCGCTCAGCGCCATTCATGTTGGGTGTATGGGAAGAAAGGGAAATCCCCATTTATGTTGAAACACAGGGCCTTGAGCTTGGTGTCTATGATGCAAAAGTTAAAGTATATTTTGATAATAGGACAAAGGAAAAAGATTTCTCTTCTAGATTGGAGATTGTTGCATACAAACCTTTTGAGATATCCCTACCTTATATCATCATTTTGATATTCTTCATATTCGTACTACTCTTGATAACCTTATTATTATTAAAAAGGAGGAAGGAATCGCATGAAAAAAGGTCAAGAAGAAAAAAATAAAATCAAGCTAAAACTAACAAAAAAACTGTGCATTTTGGTTATAGTTTTAGTTGCATTTGCATCTGTACTTGGCACTATTTTATGGTCATCACCTGAAATAAAAAACATTGATATCTATCTTACAGTTGGCAATTACACAGGCATAAACGTAAACTCATCCGCACTTTGGTTTGGTACAATCCCGCAGAATGCTGTTGCACAGCGTAATATCATAATAAATAATGGTGATGCATGGCCAAGGCGAGTCTGGATAAAGGCGCAAGGAGAAATTGCAAAATGGATATCTGTTACGGATAATGGCTTTTTGCTAAAGCCAAATGAAGGAATGCAGGTAGGTGTTGTTGTGAGCATACCACCTGATGCTGCCCAAAAAAATTATACATCTCAACTCGAGATTGTGCTTATCAGGACAATATTTTAAAGATTTATATATTACTAAACAATAATAAATATATTTAGATTTTCATATCCCATTTTGTGTCCTTAAGACCACAAAAAAACAATGAAAATCGATATCTTGAGAACAAATTTAAAGAGAAAAATGCAATATTAATATGGCAGAAAAAACAACTGAAGGCATAGAATATAATGGGGCTGTCAAGTCAGCAGAAGAACTCGCACGGGAACAAAGGGAGATATCAATATCAGAATTTTTTGAAAAAAACAGGCATCTTTTAGGCTATGACAACAAAACAAAAGCGCTGATGATTATTGTAAAAGAGGCGGTTGATAATGCACTCGATGCATGTGAAGAAGCAAGGATACTCCCAGAGATTTATGTTAAGGTTGAAGAGGTTGAAGAAGAGAAATACAAGATTGTTGTAAGGGATAATGGCCCTGGCATAGTTAAAAAGAATATACCAAAAATATTTGGAACGCTTCTTTATGGTTCGAAGTTTCACAGGCTGAGGCAGAGCCGTGGTGCGCAAGGCCTTGGCATATCCTGCGCAGTGCTCTATTCACAGCTAACAACAGGCATGCCAACAGAAATACTCAGCTCAACAGGTGATGGTGTAACGCATCGCTACAAACTTAAAATAAATGTAAAAAAGAATGAGGCAGATGTGCTCGAGGAAGAAAGCATAGACATGGGAAAATGGCATGGTGTACAGATAACATTTTTTGCTGAAGGTGTATACAAAGAGCATAAGCAATCAATTTTGGAATATCTCAAACAAACAGCCATGACAAATCCCTATGCATACATCATTTTCGATGCACCGACAGGCAGAATAGAATTTACAAGGGCTGTGGACAGCTTACCAGTTGAGGCAAAAGAGATAAATCCACATTTGCATGGTGTAGAGATTGGCATGCTTGAGAGGATGCTTCACGATACAAAGGCAAGAAGTCTTCAGTCATTCTTTGTTACAGAATTTACAAGGGTCGGGAGTACAACTGCAAAACAGATATGCGAGAAGGCAGGTATTGACCCGAGAACATCTCCAAGACGCGTGACTGATGAACAATTAAGACAACTGATGAAAGCGATAAAAGAGACGAAACTTCTTGCACCACCTACTGATGTATTATCCCCACTTGGAGAAGAGCTTATAGAAAAAGGCATGAAAAAAGAACTTGCACCTGAATTTGTAGTTGCTGTTTCAAGGTCTCCTGCTGTTTATAGAGGTTGGCCATTCCAGATAGAGGTTGGACTGGCATATGGTGGACAAATTCAAGAAGCAAGGCTTTATAGATTTGCAAACAGGGTTCCATTACTTTACAAACAAGGTGATTGTGCAATAACCCATGCTGTCGAGGAAATAGACTGGAAAAGATATGGTATTGAAGGTGAGATGCAGATTGGAAAGGCAGGAAGCCCACCAATTGCGATATTTGTGCATATATGTTCTGTTTGGGTTCCATTTACATCTGAATCAAAGGAGGCTGTTGCATCATATCCTATAATAATAAAAGAAACAAAACTTGCAATACAGGATGCGGCAAGAAAGCTTTCTCTTTATCTTTCAGGAAAGAGAAAAGCAGAGTGGCAGAGTCAGAGGCTCAAGACATTCGAGAAGTATGCAGATGAGACTGCCCGGGCCCTTGCAGAGCTTGTGGCAAAGCCAAAGGAAGAAATAAAAGCAATGATACTTGAAATAATAAAGAAAGGTGAATTTGTAGAGGATGAGGAAAATGGAAAAGGATAGTGTGGAAAAACCAAATGAGAAGTTGAAGAGCCTTGGCTTAGATGTGCTGAGCCAGCTTCAAGCAAAGAAAAATCCTGACATAGTCCTACCAATAAGGACACTTGGTAACATATATTTTGATGAAAAATCAAGGCTCATCATGCTTGGTGATAAAAAAGCGCACAGAACATATCTGAACGTTGCACACACAAGAAAATTTATGCAAACATTAATGGTAGCGGCTGAGTGTAAAAAAATCATTGAGCAAGGCGTCACAACTTCGATTAGAGACCTTTATTATGCACTAAAGAGGACAATACCTGGAACACAAGAAAATACATTCGAGGAGCAGGATGAAAGTGACCCTATCATAGAAGATTTAGAAGCAGCACTTGATGTGCTCAGGGAAACATTGCATTTGCGTGCTGATAGAAAGGGATATGCTGCAGGCCCAATAAAAATAAACGATGGAGGAGATGTCATAGATTGTACAAAGATGGGCACATCTGGTTGGGCAATACCATCAAATGTGGAACCAGAGATTATAAAGTTTATTGAAAATAAAGCAAAATTTGTGCTTGTTATAGAGAAAGATGCAGTGTGGCAAAGGTTGAATGAGGACAAGTTTTGGCAAAAGCATAATTGCATAATAGTTACAGGAAAGGGACAGCCTGATAGAGGAACAAGAAGGCTTATCAATAGGTTGCATAACGAGCTTGGTTTACCTATCTATGTGCTTACAGATGCAGATCCATGGGGATATTATATATATTCTGTTATCAAGCAAGGTAGTATAAATCTCAGCTTCTTATCAGACAGACTTGGAACACCTGATGCAAAATTCATAGGTCTGACAACTACTGATGTAGAAGAATTTAACATACCAAAGAATGTTACAATAAAGCTTGACCAAGGAGATATAAAAAGAACTCAAGAGATGTTAAATTATATCTGGTTCAAACCAAAAGAGTGGCAGGAGGAGTTGAAAAATATGCTAAAAATTGGATATAAGTTAGAGCTTGAAGCACTATCAGCAAAAGGAATAAAATTTATATCTGAGGTCTATCTTCCTAAAAAGATAAAAGAACAAAGATTTTTGCCTTAAATATTTTGAGAGCTGCACAAACTAATTAATAACAATTAAAAATATTTTATGGCGCACACACTTGTGATTGCTGAAAAGCCAAGTGCAGCAAAAAAGATTGCTGAGGCAATAGGAAAGGCAAAAGCAGAAAGAATAGGAAAAGTGACATATTGGAGGATAAAAGGGAAAAAAGAGATAGTTGTTGTGCCTGCAGTTGGCCATCTATTCACTCTGGTTGAAACAGGAAATCAATGGACATATCCTGTTTTTGATTTAAAATGGAGACCGATATTTGAGGCTGAAAAGGGTGCTGCTTGGACAAAACAATATTTTAATGTTATTAAACAGCTTGCAAAAGATGCCGATGAGTTTGTTGCAGCAACAGATTTTGATATCGAGGGTTCAGTGATCGCCTTTAACATTTTGCGATTTTTATGTCAGGCTAACGATGCAAAAAGAATGAAATTTTCAACTCTAACCAAAGAAGAGCTTAACAATGCCTTTAAAAGACCAATGCCGCATCTTGATTGGCCACAGATATGGGCTGGGCTTACAAGGCATGAGATGGATTTCTATTGGGGTATAAATCTCTCTCGGGCACTTAGCCTTTCTGTAAAAGCAGCAGGAGGCTACAAAACATTATCTATAGGTAGGGTACAAGGGCCAACCCTGAATATACTTGAAAAGCGAGAAAGAGAAATTGCAAACTTTGTTTCAAAGCCATATTGGCAGATTTTTTTGATAGCAGATGGTATAAAGGCAATGCATACAGGTGGCAACATAACATCAAAAACAAAAGCAGATGAGATTTTTAAAAAATGCAAAGGAAAGCAAGCAATTGTATCCAAAATAAAGGAAAAAAAGGTCAGCGTAGCACAGCCATGTCCTTTTAATTTAACAGATCTGCAAAGAGAGGCATATGCAATTTTTGGTTTTTCTCCAAAAATGACACTTGATATTGCACAAGCCCTGTATGAGCAGGCACTTATCAGCTATCCAAGAACCTCAAGCCAAAAATTACCTGATAAGATAGGATACAAAGGTATAATAGAAAACATATCAAAAATACCAGAATACAAAAAGGATGCATTAGATTTGTTAACAAAAAGGCTTAAACCAAGAGAGGGGCCAAAGACAGACCCTGCACATCCTGCAATATATCCAACAGGTTTGATACCTCATACCCTTACAACACAACAGAAAAAACTATATGACTTAATTGTCAGAAGATTTCTCTCAACATTCACAGACCCTGCAACAGCACTTTCAACTGACATTGAAATAAAAATAGACGATGAGACGTTTAAAGCAAAAGGATATAAAATAGTAGAAAAGGGATGGTTGGATGTATACAAATACACAAAGATAAAAGAGATTGAGCTACCAAAATTAAGAGAAGGTCAAATCATAACAGCCAAGATTGAGATTGTTGAAAAGCAGACACAACCACCACCAAGATATACACAGGCATCAATATTAAAAGAAATGGAATCTTTGAGTTTGGGTACAAAAGGAACCCGTGCACTAATACTGCAAACCCTTTATGACAGGGGATATGTTGCTGAGGGCTCAATATATGTTACAGAGCTTGGAAAGGCAATAGTTTCGGCATTGGAAAAATACTGCCCTGATATACTTTCTGTTGACCTCACAAGACATTTTGAATCTGCCATGGAGCACATACAGGAAGGTAAAGAGAGTCCAGAAAAAATTTTAAAAGAGGCAAAGGATAAACTTGAGGAGATATTGAAAGATATTAAAAAAAGGGAAAAAGAGATAGGTCTTGTGATTATAGATGCGATAAAAAAGCTTGCAAGGACCCAGGCATATGTTGGGCAATGTGATTGCGGAGGAGAGATGGTAATAAGGAAATCGAAAAATGGAAAACGTTTTGTTGCATGTACAAAATGGCCTGCTTGTAACAAAACATTCAATCTACCTGCCCAAGGGATGTTAACAGTAACAAAAGAAAAATGTAATTGTGGCCTTTTCATCATCAGAATTAAACAAAAAGGAAAAAGGGCCTGGAAATTATGTGTAAGATGTGGATTTAAAATATAAACCGTACAATAGATATGGGGATTAAAATTAAAAGGCCTATTTACGAATCAAAAGAAAAGTATTTCAAAAGGATAGAAAAATGGTTTGTAATATTGTTTTCAATACTAATTATACTAATCGTTTTGTATGGTATTAACTGGTCATTTCAAAAAAGTGCATGGGAACTTGGGATATTCTTTGTAATCCTTGTTGTAATATTAATACCTATAACTATTGTTGCTATTGATATGATTACCTGGGAAGGAGAGTAGAGCAGTTCAGTCTATGCTCCAGTTATCCTGAAAACGGTTGTTCCACACTTTGGACACTTTCCCTTTACTGCCTTTTTTCCTGTTTTCAGTTTTACTTCCTTTCCATCTGCTATTTCAACCTTTTTCTTGCACTTTACGCAATAACCTTGTACCATTTTGACCTCCTTTTTTTATTATTTTTATTTTATATCCCTTTATAAATAAAAATGGCAAAGCTTGCATTCTCAACTTTTAAACAGATTCTGAAGGAGGCATCAAAAGGGATAAGGGTTTCAAAAAATGCAAACATTGCATTTATAGAACATATGGAATCTTATGCAAAATCTATAGCAAAGGAAGCTGCAGAGCTTGCACGTCATGCTGGTCGAAAGACGATAACAGAGGATGACATAAAATTTATTCTAAAAAAGAGAAAGGAATAGCTTATCTTGCACCCTCTGCTTCCTTTTCTATCCTTTGTCTTTCTCTTATCGCAAAACATTTTTGGTCATTTTGATATGCTGCAATTATTTCTTCTGCTATCGCCTCTGCAAGTGTTTTCTTCTTTCTGAAACAGCTTGAATATACACCTTGTGCAAGATGGCGAAGTGCTAAGTCGAGCCGTCTTTGTGGTGATACTACAACCGCCTTTCTCGCTATTATACCACCAAGCCTATATGCTGCTATTTCTTCAACAATGGCTGAATTCTCTATTGCTTTTATAAATATCTGAACAGGGTTTGCCTTTAACCTTTTTTCTATAATCTCAAATGCCTCTTTTGTTGAAAGGTAAATATTTTGGATATTTGCAGGGCAGTGCCCAGATGTAATTTTATGTTTCTTTCCACGATGGCCTGGGACCATAAGCTTATTCATAAATCTTTCAACAATATTAACCCTTTCTTTGTGTAGGTTAGGTATCCATCTCCCTCCAGTCCTTGGAACAATAATCGGCTTAAGATTTATGTATTTTTTCAATCCTAAATCTTCAACCTTAACATCCTTTGTATCCCATCTATTAAAAAGCAGAATCATGCCCCACCTTTAGGTTTCTCTTTTTTACCTTTCAATATCTCAGAAAGAGCAACGCCATTGACCGCAATAACCTTATATTTCACACCATGCATCGAACCAACAGCCCCACCCTGTGATGCACCAAGGCCCTCAATGATGACCTCATCATGCTCATCTATATGTTGTATTGCACCTGTTTTTGGCACAACAGCCGTTACTTGTATGCCATTTTTTAACAACTGACATCTTACAGCCTTAATTATACCTGAATGTGGCTGCTTTTGTTCTATACCTCTTTTTTTAAGAACGATTGCCCTTCCTTGTGGTGCACCTTCAAGAGGATCAAGGGCCCAGAGTTTGAGAAGCTTCTTCTTTTTTGCACGAGAGTTCCATCTAAACTTTTTCCTCTTTCTCTTCAGATTTCGTGCTGAAAACAGCCCGCTCATATATTCTTCTTATAAATTTATTTATTAATAATGTTATGCAAGAACAAAAATATCCAGAACCAACCTGTGGGGCATTGATTTTTAATCCAGAAGGCAGAATACTTTTGATAAAATCATATAAGTGGAAGAATAAATATACAATACCTGGCGGACATATTGAACTTGGAGAGAAGATTAAAGATACCCTAAAAAGAGAGATAAAAGAAGAGACTGGACTGAATATTCATGACATAAAATTCATCTGCTTTCATGAATTTATTTATGGTAAGGAATTTTGGAAGAAAAAGCATTTTATCTTTCTTGACTTTGCATGTAAAACAAAATCAAAAAATGTCAGGCTCAATTCAGAGGGACAGGGGTTTGTGTGGGTCACGCTGAGCAAAGCATTAAAAATGCCAATTGATTCTTATACAAGGAAAACAATAAAAGAATATTTAAAAAAAGCCAAATCTAAAATGCTATAACAACTTTCTTCTCGTTGCAACAGCAACAGATATCCAGCAAAGCCCTCCAAGTAATACGAGAAGGAATGCAATTGCCAAAGCAAGCATATACGAGGTTGTTGAAACACCAACTGTCATTTCAAGCCTCTGTGTAATCCATATCGCTGCCAGCAGAAATATTGAGCCAATAATCCATACAGCCACAAGTTTTCCTGACATATTAAGCTTTGGAGAGAAGCTTTTTAAATTCTTCTGCCTTTCCTATCAGTATCTCAGCAGCCTTTTTCACTATGTAATCAGGCTCAAGCCCTGATACGGATTCTATCCTGAATATGAATTTGCTCTCATCACCTTTTATGTTAATTTCTGGTTCGCATGCCCTACACATATCACATTTTACAGGGTCTTTTAACAAAACCTTTTTTCCACTAACTTCTAAAATATCTTTTGGACATTTCTTTGCAGCTTTATCTGCCCCCTCACCTGTTTTAGCAATCTCAGGCCAATACTGATATCCAACTATTGCTGCCTGATGCCTAGCATGTTCTTTTCCTATACCAAGCCTTGCTACAGCTTCTAATCTTATACTTTGTCCTTCAAGAAGTTCAACAATTGGAAAATCTGGACTAAGTGGTTTAACTGTTTTGTTTGAAGATATCATATCACCAGAATAAACAGTGCAAGGGCCACGCTTTTCTATTATAAATGAAACCTGGCATAAACTACATCCTTTCCCACCACATTTACATTCTTCAGAAAAATTAAATTTTTCCGGATCTGCTATAAGAGGTATAAGGCCTATTCTATGCGCTATCATTTCATCAAAGAGTATTGAAGTATTTTCATGTACATCTATCCATTTCACAGCTAGCACAGGAATCTCAGATTGCATGATTCTTCTCAATGCATTTGCAAAGGCAGGACTTGACCCTTCTAAAATAAATGTCAGCTTCTTTCCATCCTTTTTAACCATTTTAATTTTCATATCAATATCTTATCAATTTCAATTCAGCATTAAAATATTTTTCAACAATCTCTTTTGCTATTTGTGCCCTTTTCCCGCTCACAGGATATTCAACATATGCAGTGATCACATTTTTATCCATCTCTAATTGTTTAACATAAGGTATCATACCTTTTATTGTTTTCTCTACATCTTTTTCTATCCCAATAATTTGTACAGGTCTATTGATGATCTTTGATAAGGTTTTGATATTCATTCCATTTTTTCCTGTTATTGTGCCAATTTTTTTCCCATCAACCAGAAAATAGACACATTCATCTTTTGTTATGCAATCTATCGGGTGATTTTTGGTTATTTTTTCAAATGAAACAATGTTTCTAAATTCTTCAGTTGAGAGCTTTTTTGCTACTTGCATATTCCCACCATTAATGTGCTGAATGGTTTTCCACAGATTTGACCTAATCTCTTTGAATCACCATCAAATGCAACAATTTTTATTTTTGATATTTTTGCATAATAATTTAAATTTTTAACAACATCCTCAGGGCAGTTTTTTGCATAAAATATCTCCTCTATCTTACCTCTTTTCGCCATTTTAAAAACTATTTTGCTGCCTATACATATATTTCCTTTTTTCACTGCTTGCAAAATCTCTTTTTCAATAGACATAACCAAGTAGAACACCACCTGTACCTTTTTTCTTAGCATCATTATGGGTCATTACCCCATTCGGTGTACTTATTATGAGTATGCCTATGTTTGCTGCTGGCAGATATCTTTTTTCGAATTTTATTATTTCATTCTTAGAAGCAGAAAACCTTGGCCTTATTGCACCACAATTATTTATTTTTCCAGAAAGTTTTATCCTTAACAGTCCACTTTTTCCGTCTTCTATGAATGTGACATCTGATATGTATTTTTCTTTTTGCATTATTTTCAGTATTGCTTTTGCAAGATTCGAAGCAGGGATTATGCATTCCTTTTTACCCATCGCTTCCGCATTTCTTATTATTGTGAACATATCAGATATCAAATCGTGTTTCATATTACTGATATTTTTTAAACCCAAGTTTTTCTGCAACCTCCCTAAAGCATTGTCTACAATAATTAAGGCCGTATTTTCTCACAACACCTCTCGTTTTTCCACAAATCTTGCATGGATGTACAGATTTTCCAAACTTCCTTTTTTTCGGTGAGCAAAATTTATCAAACCTTGCCAATTTTACCGGCTTCTCTTTTAACTGATTTCTTATTTCTTCTCTTGTCATACTATTCTAACACCGAGATTTGTTTTAACCCAATTTATTGTATCCTCTTTTGTTATCATATGTCTTTTGCCTATTTTTTTCTTTTTAATTTTTCTCATTTTTATTCTAAAACCCGGCCTTTTTAAAGTCACACAAACATCCATCCCAAGAAGGCCTATTTCAGGTATATATCGAACACCAGGTATGTGAACATATTCTTTAACACCAAATGAAAAATTCCCAGCATCAAATTGCGTTGCAGAGAGTTTATTATCATTTGCTTGCAAGAATCTTTTTAACCATTCCATTGCTTCCTTTCCTCTCAATGTAACCTTTACACCTATTGGCCTTCCTTTAGCCATGCCAAATGTGGTTCTTTTTTTTGTTTTTGTTATAACAACTTTTTTACCTATTATTTTTTCAAGTAAGGTTTTTGCCTTCTCAAGTTTTGGCCCTGCCTCTCCTGCGCCTATGTTAATTGTTACCTTTTCCAGTCTTATCTCCCGCATCGGATTTTCTTCCATGTTCGCCTCCTAAAACCAATACGTATTCCTTAAGCGTTTCTATACTTTCATTTTGGCTCTTTATTTTAACAGTAGAAACCTGAGTCAAGTCTTTCCTTTCTTTAATACTCTCTATTTTTCCTTTGGTTCCTATATTTTTACCAGATATGATAATTGCTGTCTGACCTTTTTCAAAAGGATAATGGTCTAATATCTTTTGTTCAGGTATTGATATGAGAAGGCTATCCCCTGTTTTGTATTTTTTGTCTTTAACTAAAATATTTCGACCATCATGTAGGTTAAGTTGGATAAGACCTCCCTTTACATTTTTCTTTCCTATTATTTTGCATATCTTTGTTTCAGCATCTTTCTTTCCTATTTTTTCAAGTTCATATCCTCTTTTCCCAGGTACTACGCGATAAATACCAAAACCTTCTATATCAATTACATCCATAAGCCCAACAGGAAATGCTGGCTCTTTTCTAACCTTTCCATCAATCTTTACCTTGCCCTCTTTAATGATTTTTTTTGCCTCTTTTGCTGTATCAGCAATACCAAATTTATCCCTTAATATAATCTGAAGAGGGAGACATGCATGGGCAGGATGGGGCCCTGGCTTAGGTCTTACGACCCAAGTATATGGCTTAACGGGTAATCTCCACTCAATCGGCATTGCATATCTTTTGAGTCTCATTTTTTGCTTAATACCTCCATTCTTTTCTTATCATCAAGATTTAGGCTTATTATTTTAAGATTAGATGCATTAATAGGTCTCAAAACCTCACTCCCATCTGCCTTTTTCATTTTAAGCCCTTCAATCCAGACCTTTGCATCTCTAAGGCTTATTCTTTCCACTTTTCCTTTAAATCCCTTTTTATCTCCAACCTCAATCTCAACCTCATCACCTTTTCTTAGTGGAAGTGACCTCCTGCCATATTTTTTTCTAAGTTCAGCTGAGAGATGCGCAGATACAAACTTTCTTCTCACATGCAATGGTGCGTTTGCTATATATTTTCTCTGCTTTCTTGGTTGTTTGCTACCCTTCCATTTATTTGACCATCTCCTTTTCATACTACTATACTTGCAATTTTGCCTATTGCTGTAAACCTCTCAACAACCTCCCTTGCAACAGGCCCTTTAATCATCGTTGCTTTTGGTTCAAACCTATCATCTACTAATACTGCTGCATTATCTTCAAATGAGATAGATATACCATTTGGTCTTTTCCATACCTTTTTCTGTCTTATTATCACAGCCTTTACAACTTGATGTCTTATATTTTCATTACCCTTACTGACCCTGCATGTTACCACATCCCCAACACCTATTCTTTGTGCAAGCCTCCATCTTGTTTTTATAGTTTTAGCAGATATGATTTGAAGTTCTTTTGCCCCAGAATTATCAGCGCAAACAAGGTAGCTACCAACAGATAACCCACGAACCATTTTTGATGTCAAGGCTTTCATTTTTGTCCCTCCTTTTCAATTTTTGCAACTATAACAAAATTTTTTGTTTTTGAGAGTGGTCTGCATTCGGCTATTAGCACATTGTCGCCTTCTTTTGCTTTTATGCAATCAGGGTTATGTGCGGATACTTTTGACCTCTTTTTTTCAAACCTTTCATATTTTGGAACCCAATGATGATACTCCCATTCAACTACAGCAGTCCTCATCATTCTTACCGACTTTACCCTACCTTCAAATATCCTTCCTCTTACTGATAGACTGCCATGCCAAGGACAGCGTGTATCCTTGCACACCTTTTCAGGCGGTTTGACATCTATACCTATCGATTTCTTCATAATGATTATGAATTTATTTTATATTTAAGTTTGTGTTTTATCAAATTTTCAAAAACCTCTTTTTTATTCTATCCTCTGGCCTTATCAAAAGTACCTTTCCATTAATCTTTATCCATCTCTTTCCCACCTTAAATTCAAAAACACAATTTTCCTTTGGTATTTTTATAATTTTTCCTTTTGCATCTATACTAAACATATTTTTTGTTTCATCGACTATTCTACCTTCAATCCCAACCCATTGTGGATTTGTACTCTCAACAACTTTAATGGACATTCCAATAAATTCGGTCTTTGCAATCTTCTCTATATTCATGTTATTTCAATTTGTTCTTCAGGAAAACCGAGTTTAATCAAAATACTCTTTATTTTTTCTTTATGATTTCCTTGTAACTCTATTGCATTATCCCTTATCGTGCCACCACACGCAAGCCTGGTTTTAAGTTCCTTAAATATCGGTTTTATATCTATCTCTTCTGATATACCCTGCACGATTGTTGCAGTTTTTCCGTATCTTCTTTGTACAGTAAAAACCCGTATCTTTTCTCTTTCTTTTGCCAATATTTCACAAGTACAGAGCTCCTTAGGAAGCCCACATTTGGGACAAATTTCAGGCATGTCTTTGTTGTGACATATGCATCTTTATCCTTGCTATCGTCTTTCTTATTTCTTTTATCTTCCCTGGAGAAGAAACAGATGCGCCTACTGCTATATTAGCCCTTTCTTTTGCTAACTCCATCTCAAATTCAGCTAATTTAGCTTCAAGCTCTTTTGCTCCAAGCTTTTTGATGTCTTTATATTTTAAAATAGCCATGGATATGAATTTTATTTATTTTATATTTAAATTTCTTCTACCTCCTCTTTCTCTGCCTTTTCAACAACATCAATTAACATCTCTGCCCTTTCTTTGATTTCTTTTGGCTTTATCCTTTTCCCTGTTATATCTTCATATTCACACATTATCCTTACTTTTATCCCAATTTTACCAGGTTTTGTTTGTGCCTCTTCATATGCTTCATCAACAAGCCTATTTTTTGGCTCCCCACATATTTCAAGATGGCCCTTTCTGAATTTGGCAGTCATTGCTTTTGCCCCACCAAGTTTTCCTGAGAATGTTATCTCAACACCAATTGCACCAGCAGCCATAATCCTTTCAACTGCAAGGTTTCCAATCCTTTTGTAATTGAATCCTTTTTCTATTGCAGATGCTATCTGTTTTGCCATAATCTTTGCATCAAGGTCAGGGTTTTGGACAAGTTTAACATCTATTTGAGGATTTTCTAACCCAAATTTTTGTTTTATTGCATCTGTTATCTCTGTAATAGTTTTTCCACCTCTTCCTATAATCCTGCCTGGTTTGTCTGTCCATATCACAATCCTTATCCCAAGAGGGGTTCTTTGCAGCTCTGTTCGTGAATAGTCACCAACAGGAAAATTTTCCTTTATAAATTTCTCAACCTCAAGTTCCTTTATACCCTGATTTACAAAAAATGAATCTGTTTTCATCTCTCCTCTAATACCACCTGAATGTGTGTCATTCTTCTTGTTTGTCCTCTTAACTTAAATCTTCTTGGCCTTCTTGCGGTCCAACCACGATGTGCAGATGCATGAACGAATAGCCTTTCAGAATCAAGGCCTTTTGCTTCAGCATTTTTTTCAGCAGAATTTAAAAGCTCAAGTACAGAGCTTGCTGTTTTTGTGTAATATTTTCCGTTAAGCGAAGCCCTTTCGGATATCAGCTCATTGAGAAACTTCTTTGCTTTGTCAAGCCTGAGCCCAGTAATTGCCTTGCAGATAGCTACAGAATGTTTTGTTGATATACTTAATCCTCTACCATACGCCTTTGCAAAGTTTTTCGATTTTGGGGTATAGGCATATCTTAGCATTACTTACCCTCCTTTTTCTGTGCTGTACTTGAACCAGGTTGTGCCTTTTTTCTTATCACACCAACACTTCTGCCTTTTCTAAAAGATGATCTGGTCCTCTGTCCCCTTACAGGCAGTCCTGCTGCATGTCTAACGCCACGATAGCATTTGATTCTTTTGAGTTCATTTATATCAAAACTTACAGCAAAATCGAGCTGTGAGCTTAAAAGATGTCTTGTTTGACCTGTTGGGTCTTTTCTTCTATTAAAAAGCCAAACAGGTATTCCATATTTTTCTGGTTGATGCAGCATATCCTCCAATTTTTTAATTTCAGCCTCATTTAGTTCAGAAAGCTTTTTCCCGTAAAAACCGCCTGCATGGGCTATAGCATTAGCAAATGAAAAAGATATACCTTTTATTTTCATTAAAGCCCGTGCTACATCTTTCTGTCCATCCAAATCCGTTTCGGCTAACCTTATTATTTCTTGCCCCTTTTCTTTACCAATCTGTTTTGCCATATTTGCTTATTATTTAAATTATTTTAAATAAATAGTGACTATGAGATTTTCAGTTTACACCATTGATGGAAAGAGGACTGGCCATATAGATTTAGCCAGGCTTTTCTCAATACCCATTAGGGATGATGTCATAAAAAAGGCTGTTCTGGCAGAGAGGGCAGCTGCGCGTCAACCTTATGGCCGAGATGAACTAGCCGGAAAAAGGACATCTGCACATTATCATGGTTTGAGGCATTATAGATGGACTATGATGAACAGAGAGATGGCAAGAATGAAAAGGATACATCATCAAGGCTATCTTGAATGGACAGCCCGGTTTGTACCACAGGCCGTTAAAGGTAGACTTGCACACCCTCCACTCGTAGAAAAAGTATGGAAACAAAAAATAAACAAAAAGGAAAGGATTCTTGCATTGTTATCTGCAGCCAGCGCGACAGCTATCCCTCAACTTGTAAAAAACAGAGGTCACAAATTAGAGAATGTTCAGCTACCAATTATAGTTGAGGATGACATTGAGGCTATAAAAAAGGCAAAAGAACTTGAGGCTTTTCTTAAAAAGATAGGGCTTGAACATGAAATAGAAAGGATAAGAAAAACAAAACAAAGAGCAGGAAAGGGTAAAAGGAGAGGGAGAAGAATCATAAAAAGAAAAGGGCCATTGATCGTCATAAAAAAGGATAGAGGGATAGGCCTAATTTCAAGTATTCCTGGTATTGACATAGTTAATGCAGAAAAGCTTACGGTATCGCATCTTGCCCCTGGAACAACACCAGGTAGGCTATGTATATGGAGCAAGGGGGCATGCGAGTTTATAGACAAATTAGGTGAAAAAATAGGTGGTTGATATGGCAGGATTTTGGGAGATAATAAAATATCCACATCTGGTTGAAAAGTCAATAAACCTTGTAGAAAAAGAGAACAAACTCGTTTTAATAATTAATAGAAGATACAACAAAAAAGAGATTAAAAAGGCTGTTGAAGATGAGTTTAAGGTTAAGGTCCTCTCTGTTCGAGTCCAAAATACACCAAAAGGTGTTAAAAAGGCATATATAAAATTAAGCCCTGAGCATTCGGCATCAGAGATTGCATCAAGGCTTGGTATGGTGTAGGTGAGATTGTATGGGAAAAAAGATAATTGCACAAAAAAGGGGAAAAGGAAGCCCAACATACAGGGTACCTTCTTATCATTTTCAGCCAAAGCTCGAATTTAGGGATATAAATGGCACTGTTACCGATATTGTAAATCATCCTGCAAAACTTGTCCCGCTTGTTCAAATCACATGGGATGATGCAAGAAAAGGATGGCTTCCTGCTCCAGAAGGGATTAAGGTTGGGGACAGGATTGGTGATTATGTTAAACAACTCAAAGACATCCCAGTTGGTAGTAAGATATTTGCCATAGAAATGAGGCCGAACAGTGGGCCAAAGCTTTGCCGGGCTTCTTCTGCATTGTTATTTTCAAAAGAAAAAGATAGCTGCATTATTAAGCTCCCATCAAGAAAGGATATATTTCTAAGCACATTGTGCAGGGCTATTATTGGAAATCCCGCTGCAGATGGAAGAAAAGAGAAGCCATGGATTAAGGCAGGAAAGAAGGCAATCGCAATGAGAAGAAGAGGAAAGTTCTATCCTGTTCCAACAGCAAGCCGTATGAACGCGGTTGACCATCCATTTGGTGGAAAGTCTGGTGTTGGCCGTTCTAAAACAGTATCAAGAACTGCACCACCCGGGGCAAAGGTTGGTTCCATTGCAGCAAGGAGGACAGGAAAGAGGAAAAAGTAATAAAAATATAATAAAAATGTCAGGTGGTTTATATGCCAAAATTTGAATGGAGAGGAAAAACGGAGGATGAAATTAAGAAGATATCATTAGAGGAATTTATGGCGCTAATCCCTGCACGCGAAAGAAGAAGGCTGAAAAGAGGATTTACATATCCAGAGAAAAAATTGCTTGAGAGGATGAGGAAAAAACCTGAAAAATTTTTCAGAACAAAATGCCGATCTATGCCAATTATACCTGAGATGATAGGCAAAAAAATAGGCGTATATAATGGTAAAGAATATGTACCGATTGAGATAAGACCTGATATGCTTGGCCACCGCCTTGGCGAGTTTGTGCTGACAAGAAAGCCTGTCAAGCATTCTGCACCAGGTTTCGGTGCAACAAAATCTTCAAAGTTTGTACCTCTGAAATGAGAAGGATAAGGAATAAGTTCAGAAAACCAAAGAGAAGATGGGACAAGAAAGCGATAGAGGAAGATAGAAAGATAATGAAAGAATTTGGTCTGAGAAGGAAGAAAGAATTATGGGCTGCAAAAGAAATGCTAAGAAAGTTTAGACAGAGGGCAAGGGAACTAATTGCAGTAAAAGATAAGGAAAAAGAGAAGGCACTTCTTCACAAGCTTATAAAACTTGGCTTACTTAAAGAAGGGCAAGGGCTCGATGATGTCTTGGCTTTAACTGTGAGAGATTTGTTAGAAAGAAGACTCCAAACAATTGTATATAGAAAAGGCTTGGCAAACACACCAAAACAGGCAAGACAAATTGTTGTTCATGGTCACATAACAATTGCTGAAAGAAGGACAAATATACCATCCTATATGGTCGCTGTAGATGAAGAGGGTTTGATAAAGAGGAGGGAGAGATGACAAAAAAAGAAAGATGGGGGGTTGCACACATATTTTCTTCTGTGAATAATACAATCATACACATCACGGACCTGTCAGGTGCAGAGACAATCGCAAGATGCTCTGGTGGTATTATAACAGATAGAGATAAGGACAAGGGAACACCTTTTCCAGCAATACAAGCAGCAAAGCGTGTTGCAGAGGAAGCACTTTCAAAAGGGATAACAGGTGTGCACATAAAAGTTAGGGCCCCTGGTGGGATAAAGAAAAAGGTTCCGGGCCAAGGTGCACAACCTGCAATAAGGACGCTGATAAGAATGGGGCTGAAGATAGGCAGGATAGAAGATGTTACACCAATACCTCACAATGGCTGTAGACCAAAAGGAGGAAGAAGAGGAAGGAGGGTATAATCTCTTTATAATATCAAAAATTGGAGGGCTACATGGCAAAGAGAAACAGACCAAGAAGAGGTTCAACTGCATTTTGGCCCAAAGGTAGAGCAAAGAGGATTTATCCAAGATTAAAATGCAAGATAGCAGAAGAAAAGGCAATACCACTTGGTTTTGCAGGATACAAAGCAGGCATGACCCGTGCAATCATCCTGGATATGAAAAAGGGCTCTGCAACACACGGGCAAGAGGTTGTTAAGCCAGTTACGATTTTAGATATCCCATCATTAAATGTCATAGGGCTAAAATGTTACAAAAAAACAACAGATGGCCTGTCTGATAAGGGCATTATTTGGTGCGAAAAGATTGATGCTGAGGTGAAGAGGAAAATGTCAATCCCAAAAAATCCTAAGCCCGATTTTAGCAGGCTTGAAGGCATTGATGATGTACGGCTCCTTGTTCAAACACAACCAAAAAATGCAGGAATTGGAAAGAAAAGGCCAGAGGTTTTTGAGATACCGCTCGGCGGTAAGCTTGAACAAAAAATTGCATTTGCAAAGGAAAAGCTCGGAAAGGAGATAAGGCTTGATGAAATATTTCAGCCAGGCGAGTATGTAGATGTGATTGCAGTGACAAAAGGCAAAGGTTTAGAGGGCCCTGTAAGGCGGTTTGGTGTAAAGATAAGACCAAGAAAGCATCAAGGCAAGCGAAGGCATGGTGGTGTACTTGGTGCAGAAAATCAGGGAAAGGTACTACCGGTTGTAATTCCAATGGCAGGTCAACTTGGTTTTCAGACAAGGACGGAATACAATAAACAGATACTTCAGATAGGTAAAGGAGGTATTCAACCAAAAGGAGGATGGCTTGGCTATTCTCCTGTTCCTGGAGATTATTTAGTTCTTGCCGGCTCTGTGCCAGGGCCAAAAAAGAGATTGGTTTTGCTTAGGAAGGCATACCGTGCCAAGGCCCCAGCAGCATTTGAATTAAAGAAAATCATTTTAGACAGCTTACAAGGGAAGTAGGTTCTTTTTATGAATTTTTTAAAAGGAGGTGATAAGATGGTAGAGAAAAAAATTGACAAATACCACGATGTCGATATTTTAAGCATTAAATACACAAAGCTTGTAGACCATAAAACCGGCGAAAGGCTTTCTATAGGATCTGGTTGGACATACGAAGAATCTGATGAAAAGGCACTAGAAAATCTGTATAACAAACTTCACGAAAAATTAAAAAATAATTTATTAGTTTCTTTGATACTTTCTTTTTATCCAAAGCCTATTGCCCAATAACTCACGACAGAGCCCATATCACCTGTGACATCACCTGATGTACTAGAATGCAGGATTTTTGCCTTTAACCCGAGCCGTTTTGCAAATGCAATCACAACAGCAATGCCCGCATAACCACAAACCGAGGCATCGATTTCCTCAAGTACATCGAAAAGGCCTTTTGCATCAAGCCCTTTTATTTTTTCTATTGTTTTATTATCCTTTTCTGTCGCAATGTCAATAGGTAGATAATGGCTAAAATCAGATGATGCGATAAGCCCAACATCATATCTTGCAAGCATCCTACCAAGTTCGATACACTGCTCTAGAAGCTCATCAGAATAGTCGATATTTATTATAGATATCGGCACAATCCTAAAATTTTCAAATCTATATTTCAAAAATGGCAACTGTACCTCAATTGAATGTTCATTTGCATGTGCGCTCTTTTCATCCTTCAAAAATTTCAGTCCTAGTAATTTTTTAATCAAATCCTCATCAGCCTCAACCTTGCCAAGTGGAGTTTCCCATGCATCACTACATGTGCTAAAATCAGGTCCAATGCCCTGATGGTTTGGACCAATAATAACATATGTGTTACTTTTTTTAAGAGCAGCAATTGCATGCGCACATGTCTTCCCAGAATATACATAGCCTGCATGTGGGCTTATAACAGCACGACATGCTGCAGGCTTTGTATCAGAAAAAAATTCCTTTAGCTGTGCCTTTAACAAAGATGGTTGGGCAGGATAGAATGCACCAGAAAATACAGCCTTCCTCATATTAATAATTAACTCAGGATAAAAATCAACCTATATATTTTACCTCTTCAGGCGGTTTTTCTGTTGTTACAGGAGCTTTAAACTGTTCTGCAATCTTCTGATAAAATGTATTGAGCTTTGGTGTGACTGATGGTTTTACTTTGTTCATCGCTTCAGCAAAATCACTCTTTTTCACGTTCGCTGCTTTTATATCTTTTCTTAATGCATTCATTGCTGCCTCTCTGCATAGTGCTTCTATATCAGCACCAGTATAACCTTCTGTCTGTTTTGCAAGCGCCTCAATGCTTACATCCTTTGCAAGTGGCATGTGCTTTGTGTGAATCTTGAAAATTTCAAGTCGACCTTTGTAATCTGGTGCAGGCACATATACCTGTCTGTCAAATCTCCCTGGTCTTAGTAATGCAGGGTCAAGGATGTCTGGTCTGTTTGTAGCAGCAATCACAACAACATTGTGCATTTCTTCGAGCCCTGACATCTCTGTCAATATTTGTGAGACAACCGTTTCTGAAACCCTTGTACCAACCTCAAGCCCTCTTCTTGGTGCAATGGCATCTATCTCATCAAAAAATATGATAGCGGGTGCAACCTGTTTTGCCCTTCTGAATATTTCCCTGATTTTTCTTTCAGATTCACCAACCCACATTGTGTATATCTCAGGACCCTTCACAGATATAAAATTGGCACCAGATTCATTTGCAACAGCCTTTGCAAGCAGCGTCTTTCCTGTACCTGGCGGGCCATAGAGCAAAATACCACTTGGTGGCTTGATACCCATTCTTTTGAAAATCCCCGGATATTTCAATGGCCATTCTACCACTTCTTTAAGTTTCTGCTTTACATCATCTAAATCACCAATATCAGACCATCTTATGTTTGGAACTTCAACAAGCACTTCACGCATTGCTGATGGGCTAACAAGCTTTAATGCAGTTTTAAAGTCTTGCATTGTAACTTGCAGCTTTTCCAAAATCTCTTTTGGCAATTCACCTTCTTTTTTCCAGCTTATACCAGGCATCACCCTTCTCAGCGCAGCCATTGCTGCCTCTTTGCATAATGCTTCAAGGTCAGCACCTACAAATCCATAAGTAACTGATGCAAGCCAATCGATATCAACATCTTTTGCAAGCGGCATGTTCCTTGTGTGTATCTGCAATATCTCCTTTCTGCCCTTTTGGTCAGGCACGCCTATTTCAACCTCCCTATCAAATCGTCCAGGCCTTCTCAGCGCAGGATCGAGTGCATCTGGCCTGTTTGTAGCGGCAATGACAATAACCTTTCCTCGCGTTTTCATACCATCCATGAGTGCAAGAAGCTGTGCAACAACCCTTCTTTCAACTTCACCTGTCACCTCTTCACGCTTTGGTGCAATTGCATCTATTTCATCTATGAATATGATACTTGGTGCGTTCTTTTCTGCATCTGCAAAAATATCTCTCAACCTTTTTTCAGATTCGCCATACCATTTGCTCATAATCTCTGGCCCTGATATTGCTGTGAATGAAGCACCAGACTCATTTGCAACAGCCTTTGCAAGCAGCGTCTTTCCTGTACCTGGTGGGCCATAGAGCAGCACGCCTTTTGGCGGTTCTATACCAAGCCTTGTGAATAGCTCGGGATGTCTCAATGGCAACTCAACCATCTCTCTTATCTTTTCTATTGCCTGCGCAAGCCCGCCCACATCTTCGTATGTTATCGTTGGTATCTTTCTCTCTTCTATCTCGACTGCTTCTGGTTTTAGTTCTATCTCTGTGATGTCTGTTATCTTTACAATATCTTCTGGGTTTGTTGAAACCACAACAAGCTTTGTCTCACCAGGCAATGGTGTGAAAAATATCTCTTCAATTGGTATGCCAAATATCTCTCCGAATGATGGTCCATATCTTTTTACAATCGGAAACGGCGCAAGTATGTCACCTTTTGTAACTGGTCTCATATACAGATTTTTCTTTAGCATCTCAGATGGAACTTGAATCACAACACCTTTTTGTGCAGGTGCAAGTACAACCCTTTTTGCCTCTTTGACATCAGCCTTTTTTATTTTTATCATATCACCCACACCTACACCTGCATTTTTTCTTGTTAATCCATCCATCCTTACAATAGAAAGCCCAATGTCAGCAGGATATGAACGGACAGCTATTGCACCCGTTTTTCTTTTTCCTATAAGCTCAACAATATCACCCTCTTTTATGCCAAGTTCCTTCATTGTTTGTGAATCGAGCCTTATAATACCTCGGCCAAATTCATCTCTTGATGTCAACTCGCCAACCTTCAGGGTTATGATTTTCCTTTCGTCATGTTTTCCATCTGACATATTATTAGATATTACCTCCTCACCCTTAATATAACTGAGTGTTTTGTCTTTATTATTTCTATCTCCGGCTCATTTCGTATGAATTCTATGAGCCTTACATACTTTTTGATTGTTATGTTGTGAATACCTGTCTGTTTGGCAAGCTCATTCATCGAACATACCCTAGCTTTTTCTATAGCTCTAAACATGTCTTCAATGATTTCAAGTGGGTCTCTTTTCATATTATATATTTTTTTATATTGTAATATTAATATTTAAATATTTTGGTTGAAAATTTAAATTAAGATATTTTAAATAACGCAATAATTAAAATGGATGTTATCTTAATACTTTCCTATATTGGTGTTCTGCTTGGTTTAGGTATTATAATTGCAAATCTAATGAAAAAAATAAGAATACCTGATGCCTTAGCTTTAATCTTGCTTGGTTTGTTCCTTGGTCCTACAATTTATAGGAACCCTCTTATCAGCTCTAACATTCAGCTAAAGCTAATAGATGTTGCAGCGATGGGTATAGTACCAGATATAGTGAGAATGACTGCTATCATACTTATAGTTTTTATAAGCACATTTTCGATGCCTATTAGCATGTTTAAAAGATTTTCCGATGTTTCTTTGAGGCTTGCTTTTTTTATTCCTATACTAAATACAGCAATCCTTGGTATAGTTGCGCATTTTCTTTTTAATCTCGAATGGATTTACGCATTCCTGCTTTCTTCAATCTTATGTGGTACATCTGTAGGTGTTTTATACACATTTGAAAAATATTTTTCTGAAAAAAAGATTATAAACACATTGAAGATGGAATCTATATTCAACTCGCCTCTAAGTGTTCTCTTGCCCTTGATGTTTTTGGGAATTGTAACAAATCCAAGCATATTTGAGCCGATAAAGCATATATCACAATTTTGGCTTCTCATAGCCGCAGGTGTCGGTACAGGTTTGGTTGTTGGTTTTGGTATGACAAAAATCCTAAAAACCATTCTAAAGGAATATACACCTCTCCTACTTTTTGCAACAGCCCTGATAACATTTACACTTGCTGAAAATGTGGGTGGCTCTGGTATGCTTGCAGTTGCAATATGTGGGCTCATTGTTGGTAACTATTCATCAGGTATAAGGGAGGAGGCGTTGAAATTTGAGGACCAGATATCAGAGCTGCTAAGGATAGCAGTTTTTACTCTACTCGGTGCACAAATATACTTCAGCATAACAGCTGAACAATTCCTACTTGCTCTTGTTTTCTTTTTCGTAATTGTGATTTTAAGACCATTGATGCTTATCTTGTTTATGAGAAAGGAGAGAAAAGAGATGTCAAGGGAAGACTTTCTCATGTTATCTTTCATTGCACCAAAAGGTGCGGTTGAGGCGGCAATGGCACCGGTTGTGGCATCTGCTTTGCTCATTGCAGGCATGTCAGCAATGGCAGATTCAATAATGAACATAGTCTTCTGCATCATCGTATTTTCAATTCTTTTGAGCACCATAATATGTGAGATTGCATATAAAAAGAGCGAAAAGGAAAAATCCATCAAAAAGATTTACAAAAATTATGAAAAGCTCAGATTACCTAAGAGCTAGTTTTGCACATCTTTTCAGCCCTTTTTATCATCTCTGATTTGAGTGCAATAAAAGCACCACCTCTCTTACCTCGAATAAAAGTTACCTCTCCTGGCTTAATGATATCCTCAATTGGGCCCTCGATATCAATATGGGTTATTCTTGCCTTACTCTTACCTTTTATATGTATGTAGATTGTTCCATTGATTTTATACTTTCCTTCCCCAGGGCCTGACATAATTTAAAATTTAGAATGAGATAATTTATTCATCTATGATTACAATATCATGGGGCCCAAGCATTCTTTTAGATGCCTCAGAAAGTCTTTCTAAAACAGCCTTTTTTCTATATTCTTCCAAATTTTTTGCACCCACGTGACTCATTGTGATTTTCAAAGCCATCGAATATTTTTCTACCCCTGGTTTCAGATAGCCTTGGTAAAGTACGAGCCCATCAACACCTTGATATATCAATGTTTGCCTTTCCCCAGGTATTTCATATCTTTTCATATCGCCCGTTGTCTCAGCAGCCCTTTTTGAACCTTCACCCCAATATTCCTTGAATTTTTTCCCATTTTTTTCAACAAGTTTTCCTGCTGATTCCTCAAAACATGCGAACAATTTTCCTGACATAATAGCATCAGCATGTGTTAATGCAATGCATATATCATGCGTATCTTCCATTCCACCATCGGCAATTATTGGTATATATCTTTTATCCGCATATCTATCCCTTTCTTTTGCTATTCTTACAAGCGATGAAAATGGTGGTGCGCCGACACCAAGGACAGCACTTGTGATGCATATTGAGCCAGGGCCCATACCGATTTTTATAGCATCAGCACCAGCTTCTGCAAGATATCTAAAGCCTTCTGGAGTTACGATGTTGCCTGCACAAATCTGCCTTTCATATTTTTCTTTAAATCTTTTTACAACATCACTTGCCCACTCTGTATAGGCATCAGATGTGTCTATAAAAATTATATCTGCTCCTGCCTCTACAAGCGCTTTTGCCCTTTCTTCCCAACCAGGATGTGTATCTATTGCACCACCGATTCTATATCCTTCATTTTCTTGTCTAAAAACAAGTTTTCTTAACCTGTACTCTTTACCTTTTTTTGTTTCTATTTCTTCAAGAACAGGTACAAGCCTTAAATCATATTTTTTCATAAACTCCTTTATCTCTTTTTCGCTCATGTTATCGCTTACCCACAGATCCTTTTTGCAATCAAAAGGCTTCATTATTTTTTGGATTGGTGTATTTGGTTCCATTCTATCATGATACAGGGGCTCATATTTGAACATGCCTTTGTATCTACCTAATCTATCTTTTACAGGCATGTTGGAATGTCCATACTTGCTTACATTTTCAATTGCATCTGCAATTGTATTATCATCTAAAAGGGTTACGGGATTTTCAATAGATTCTATCTCACCCTTTTTCACCTCATTTTCTTTTACGTATCTAACAATATCCACTTGTTTTTGTATGCTAAGCCCTCTTGGCGCAACTGCCATTAATCCTATCTTTGCTGCTTCTAATGCAAATCTTTCATCAACGATAGACCTCATTGCAGCAGGCAAAAATGGTTTTATTACAATATCTCCAATCTTTGTATTGATATCTATATTCGAAGGAATATGTTCGCTTGTAGTGTAACCTGGATGTATCACAAAATCTTTATAGGTTGTTCCTGTAATACTACCTATTATCTTTGCCATAGAAAATATTAATAAAAAATTTTAAAAATCGCCATCAAACTTTTTGCAAAAATTTCGGGCTTGGCTCAAACAGGGTACCGTCTCTTTTTAGCTTCTCTATCGCTTCTTCTGCCTTATCCTTATCTATACCTTCTTTTTCTGCATTTTCTATAACCTCATGTACAGGTATCTCTTTCTTTTTCTTGCTGAGGTTGTTAATTATATCAAGTATGACCCTTATTGCAGCGCGCTCAGTTGATGTTGTTATACCTTCGGTCCTATCAACATCAATTACATTTGTTCCAGGTTCACAACCAAGTTGCTTTAGTGAAAATTCCATAAGCCTTATTGCCCTTAGCGCATCTTCCTTTCTTACATAATCTTGAAGCTGAATTTTTGCTGATGCCTCTGACAATCTAAGTAAAGCCTCAAATTGTCTTAATGTAATTGGTATGGGTGCGCCAAGGCTTTGTGCTTTCCTTCTCGTCTCAACGTAAAAATTTTTCAGCAATTCTTGTGTCTCTTTTGTATGCTCTGGCTTGCATCTCTCTCTTGTATAGGCAATATATTTCCGTATCAGTGATGGTTCAAGAATTGGAAGGGTTTCTTTAGATTCTGTTCTTGCTTTGAATATGTGTTCAACAACCTTTGCATCTTCTTCAGGATTTGGGATATCTTTTAGAACAAATTTTAAATCAAATCTACCAAGAAGCGTGTCTGGTATAGTTATTTGTTTTGCTATTGGCATGTACGGGTCAAATCTACCAAATTTAGGATTACCACCTGCAAGTACAGAGGTTTGCGCAGGTAATGTCGTGACTATTGATGCCTTTGCTATAGAAACGCTTCCTTGTTCAAGTGCCTCGTGCATTGCAACCTGGTCATCTGCAGACATCTTTTCGAATTCATCCACTGAAAGAAGGCCTTTGTTTGCAAGTACAATTGCACCAGCCTCTACAACCCACCCTCCCATGAATTGTTCATCTTTTGAAACGGTTGCGGTCAGACCTGCAGTAGTCACACCCTTTCCAGATACATATCTCCCTCTCGGTACAATCGATGGTACAAGCTTCATTAGTTGTGATTTCCCTGATGCAGGATCACCTATCAGCAGGATGTGTATATTTCCTCTGAATTTTGTACCATCAGGTAATGTCCTTGGTACGCCTCCAAAAAGTTGAAGTATGACAGCCTCCTTTATTTCTCTCATACCATACAGGCTTGGTGCAAGAGAATCAATAAGCATATCATAGATTTGCGGATTTTTTGCAAGCTCTTTGATCAACATTTCATCTTCAGGTGTTATCTCAACCTTCTCATATCCAATTTCAGTTGGTTCAATCCAATTTACATCAAGGTAGAAATCAAGTTTGACTGTAGATTTTGTTTTTGGTATTTCTCTGAGTATACCTGTTACTTTTATCCTATTTCCAGGATCGGTGAGATTTCTAAGGCCTTTTTTAACAAGGTCCCCCTTCAGCCATATTGTCAATTGTGATGGCCTTTCCCCTTCTGTTAGTTCAAATGGTTCTTCTATTACTGCCCATCTGCTATCTATTAATTTTTTGCTAACCTGCCTTATTCCTCTTCTATTTCCACAATCGCATTGCGTAGGTTTTGGGAGCCAATTTGCTATCCTTTCTGTAATCATTATTTTACCACAATCAGGACATTTCCACTCAGCATACATTATTTCAGGTCTTATCTCAGATGATTTTCTTACAATGCCTTCTGTGCATATAAATTTTCCTATATGTCTTGACCTAAGGTCTCTTATATTCGTTATGTCAACGTTAATGATACCAGGTCTTTTTTGAAAGTTTAATTCTTTGAGTGCCTCGTCAGCTATCTCAAACCATTCCTCAGGATTTTCTAAGAGCAATTCTGCAAGCTGTGGATTAAATCGATGCATCAAACCAAAATCAACAACAAAAACATCTTCTGCTTCGACAATATTTTTAAGTAGCCCTTTTTCAAAAAAATCTTTTAGCTCAAATACAAGCCTTTCTCTTTTTTCTTCAGGCATGTTTTACTTTTGGCAGATAGAAATTTTAATCTTTGTGCTACTTAGACATTTGTGCTAATCTAGACCTTACCTCTTCAAGTTCTTTAACTGTATTAACAGGAATCCACATTTCTACAGGGAGAAAACATGAGTATATTTTTTTCTTTTTTGCAAGAAAAGGAAAAACTGTTTTTTCCCATTCAACAGGTATTTTGCTATTGAGTGGAATGTATTTTTCGATTGCATCAAAAAATTCTGGCTCTGCGATGAATATGCCCGTATTTGTAGGTATTCGGATTATTGGCTTCTCTTCAAATCCTTGCACAATACCATTATTTCTAATTTTTGCTGCACCAAAAGGATATTTCTGACCCTTTGTGAAAAGCACCGTAATGGCTGTATTAAATCTTTTAATCCCGATTAGGTGTGCCTTGAGCAATACCTCAGGATATTTGTCATCAAGTATAACATCATCAGGAAAGACAAAGATAGAGCGTTTTCTTTCAACTGCCCCATCTTTCAATGCATGTCTTAGGGCAAGGCCTTTTCCTGGTGCAATACCAGGCTTAAAAGGTGGATCAGGGTAAAATTTTATATCAAGCCTTTTATATTTTCTGCTAACATGTTTTACGATTTCCTTATGTTTTCCATAGAGAATTATAAAATTTTTTGCTCCATATTTCAAAAGCTGTTTAATAGTTCTATCAAGAAGTGTATTTTTGTCTATTTTAATAAGGGCTTTTGGTTTTTTGATGCCCATCCTTTTAGCCATGCCACCAGCAAGTATAACAATTTGAATATCCTTTAACATAAAATTGATTGTATGCTTGTTTTAAAAATATGTAGAAGAATCTAAAGCTTTTAAATAACCAAAAACAATTTTAACATTAAAAATGGAGGTTTGAAATGGTAGAATTTGAAACACTGAAAACAGAAGAAGTAAAATTTGGGAAAAATAACTTCATAGAGATAGCAAGGAAAAAAGCAATAGCGACAGACAATGAAAATGAGTTTATTGCAATAAGCCGAGGGTTTTTCCTTCCTGATGGCACGAGGCGATACAAGAGATCGATAGCGATACCTGATGAAAAAGAAATAAAAGAGTTTATATCTGAAAAATTAAAAGAAATCTAATATAATTCTGGCAAATATTTAATATGTTAAGCCAGAAAGACAAAGATGTAGTTTTAAGGTTCTGTCTACAAAATGCAATTTTACATAATGGAAAGGCTGATGAAAAGGCAGTTCTTAGTAAAGTATTAGGTACAAGGCCAGAGCTTAGAGTAAAAATAGATGAACTTAGAAAAGAGATAAACAAAATCATTAAAGATATAAATAAACTTGACATATCTAAACAAAAAGAAAAACTTGAAAAAATAGCACCAGAACTTCTTGAAAAAGAAAAAGAAAAATTTGAACTTCCAGATATCAAAACAAAAGAGAAGTTTGTCACAAGGTTTGCACCATCACCAACAGGCCCTTTAAATATATTTCATTTTCTCAGACCAGTATACATACCATATTATTATGCAAAAAAATATCATGGAATATGGATATTGAGATTCGATGATACTGACCCGGCAAGAATAGAAAGGCAATTTTACGATTTTATAATTGAAGATTTGAGAAATTTTGGTATAATCCCAGATAAAATCATATATCAATCTGATAGCATTGAAGATTGTTATTCAAAGGCAAAAAAACTTTTAGATGAGAAAAAGGCATACATATGCACATGCCCTGTCGAAAAATTTAAGGAATTAAAAGAAAGAAAAATCAATTGCCCATGCAGGGATGGAAGGCATGCAAAGCTCTGGTCAGAAATCCTTACAGGAAAAATAAAAGAAGGTCATGCAGTTGTCAGGCTTAAAACAAGCATGCAGAGTCCAAATCCGGCTATAAGGGACCCACCTCTGCTTAGAATCATAGAGGCAGAGCATCCGAGAAAAGGTAAAAAATATAAATTGTGGCCTGTGTATAACTTTGCTTCAGTTATATGTGACCATAATGAAGGCATAACCCACATTTTTAGAGGAAAGGAGCATGAACATAATACAGAAATTCAGAAAATGATATATTCTGCATTAGGATGGGATACCCCTTCTGTGATAAATTTTGGCATGATATACTTTCCAACTGAAAAGATGCACACAAGGGACATAAAAAGGGCAATAAAGGAAGGTAAGCTGAAAGGATGGGATGATCCACGGTTACCAACATTAAGAGCATTATTAAGAAGAGGTTTTGACCCTGAAGCATTGAAACAACTTTCTTTAAAAATTGGCCTGACAAAAACAGACATCAAACTTGGCTGGGAAAATATAGAAGCATTTAACCGAAAGATTATAGACCCAAAATCTAATAGATATTTTTTCGTTCCAAACCCTGTCAGAATATCCATTGATGGGATAAAAACAAAAGAGGTCAAACTTAAATTACATCCTGATTTTGGTGAAAGAGGTGAGAGGGTAATACCAGTAGAACGAGATAGGATATATATAGATAGGAGCGATTGGGAAAAGATGCAGGGAAAGGAGGTAAGGCTTATTGGTTTGTGCAATATAAGGCTAAAAGGTGATAAAGGTGAATGTACAGGTTTGGAGATCAAAAAGGAGATTCAAAAGATTCAATGGGTCTCAGAACCTCATTTAAATCTAAGGCTCATCAGGCCAGAAGGAGAAATTAGCGGTTTTTGCGAGCCTGATTTGGTTAAGGTTGAAATAGGGAAAACTGTGCAGTTAGAGCGGATAGGTTTTGGCAGGGTCGATGCGAAAAATTCTGAGATTGTGATATATTGGGCACATCAATAAATCATATTATCCCAAGCCCAGCTAATGCCTCTTTAATAAGGCTGCCGAACATAGAACTTGTTGCAATAGCAATGAGCATGTAGAATATGAGGGCGATTAAAATCATCTGGCCAGCTGTCGCTTTTAGAGAGACAGGATCTTCTCCCTTATCAATCTTTATCAGGAAGAGTGCAAGCACAAAAACAATTTCAAGCAGATATATACCTACTATCAGTTGAAACATAGATGCTGTGATGGATGGTGCACCCATGCTGATAAGACTAAAATTTAATCCACCTATCGGTCCACCAGCCCCTGCAACACTTTGTAGATAATCTCCTAATTTGATTAAAACCTGAACTATCACATCTGTCATTGCAACAATGAGCCCTGATATCATTGGCGTAAGAAAGTATGCCTGAAATTTCATCGAACTTGTTGTATCAGAGAGGATCTCCCTTATATATTCTTGCGTCTCCTTTATTGATTTGAGATAATTTGCAATTCTAAGCATACTTTCAGATGCATATCTCACACCTTTCTTTGCAGTATCTATAACCGTGTACATGATATTCTCGATGAGTCTTGATGGATAGTATTTTATTGCACCCCATTGTTTGTCAAACAACGCTTGCTCAAATGTCATGCCAAGTGTTCTCATATTCTTTAATGTATGTTTGAAAAGGCCTGCTATTTCCATATCTTTCAGCTCACCTATTGCATATTCCATTGCAACCTCTGTCGGAATTCCACCAGCAACTCTATTTCCGAGCTGGAAGAGTGCAAGTTCAAATTCTGATTCAATCTTTTGGATGGAATTCTGTATTTTTATCATCTGATGTGATGAGAGGAAGAAATAGGCACCAACAGCAAAACCAACAGCCATGACAATCAAACCGGACATGGTCATCGAAAGTATAGGGTTTGGATCATATACTGCTTTTGGTTGTTGTGTTTCAGGGTCAAATGGAGGGATGAGAAAATCAGGGTTTGTTATAAAATATATAAATCCAGGGGTAGCAAGGATGATAAAGACGCAAAGGGATATTGGCCATATCGGCATATCCTTTTTCCCAATCCTAAGATGTCCAGGTTTTGGTAGTTCGGGATGTCGAGAGATGTCAATCTGGGAAAAAGTTGCAGGCCTTTTGTTAAGTGTATTTGTAATAAACCATATTATCACAATAGGAAGGATAATATTATAACCCAAAACAAAATGAACAGGTGATACAAGGTTTGCAAGAAAAACAGCAGCTAATGGCGCCATGATTGTGCCGAGTACTGGGAGTATAATCCCCATCATGTGTATGACCATAACAGGCATCTTTAGATCCTGTGCATAATGTTTCATTCTCGTCTTTGTCCCTTCGAGCACAACATTTAGTGCTTGGTCTAGAACCTCTTTTGCCCTTTCAGGTGGTTGGAATTGAGAATCCTTAATGAGTCGTAAAGATTCCGCAAATTCTTCATTTTCGAATTTCCATTTTTTGATATATGCATCGATTGCCTCATTTGCAGATGGGTATATCCGCATTTCTATATCCCAGAGGAGTTTTCTCATATCCCATGCAAGTTCGCCTGATACATTAAGTGCTGCAAATTTCAATGCCCTTTCTAGATTTGGTGAAACCCTCATCGACACGACCATATAAAGGATTGCCAGCACAATCTGCGCCGATGCCTTTATTCGATAGTTTTTAACGAGATTTAATGGATATTTCAAGAAATAATACGAAACAAGAAAACCCATTGCCATAATGAGCATCCCGCCTATTATAGGGACACCGAATGCAACTATTGCAATCACACCAAGGACCACAAATGAAATTATCGTCAAAATCATCAATGCCATAACAGATTCTGGTGTAACTCTTAGTCCAGTAAAAGCAACAGCAGATTCTATATTTCTTTTAACATCATCACTTGGCTTGACTTTGATAAGTGATGCTGCAATGTCATTCAATCTTTCATACCAGTTTTTCTTTCTTTCAGCAACCTCTTTGAAAATTTTGTATTCTCTTGTGACAAGTTCAGGTTCCTTTTTAATCTCTGGCTCTTTTTTCTTTCCAAATAAAACCATATTTAAATTTTATTTTTTCGAATATAAGAGAGGATTGCTGGAAGCTCTGATACATTGTTTATACTGAAATCAGCATCTATTCCAACACCAACCACAATACAACCTGCTCTATGACCTGCATCCACATCTGCTTTTGTATCACCAACCAACAATGCCTCTTTTGGTTTTATACCTAATGCTTTGCATGCTTTAGTTATTGCTTCAGGGTTTGGTTTACCATCATTCACATCATCTCCGGTTATGATTGCATCAAACTTCCATTTTGTCATTTTCACAATCTCCATAACCTCATTTTTAGGAGAGTTCGTCACAAGGGCAATTCTAAACATTTTGCTAATTTTTTCCAAAACAGGTCCCGATGCCTTTAAAATTTTTATTTTATCCAAATAACCAAAATGTTTTTCATTGCAGTATTTTACTGCATCATTACCAAGCCCAAACTTTTTGAGATTAGATTTCACATCATATCCCCAAAAGTTTTTTCTAAAATTTTCCTTGCTAATTTTTTCAAGTCCATATTTTTCAAGCGTTGCATTTATTGCTTCAAACCAGCTTTCAAATGAATCAATCAATACACCATCAAGGTCAAAAAGCACGGCCTTTATCATTTTAATTTTTGTTTTATAATTAAGATATGATTGAATTCGTAATAGCATTTTTAGCCTATCTCGTTGCAGGTCTTTTGGATTTGAAAACAACAGAATTTCCAAATTGGATACCATATTCTCTCATTGCATCCATACTTGCTATAAACATCATCCGTTCATTTTCAATCCCTGATATATCAATTTTCATTGGCTCACTTACATTCGGTATGATTTTTCTTGCAGCAGGTTTATTGCTTTATGCAGCAAGGGCATGGGGTGATGGTGATGCTTGGCTTTTTGGTTCGTTGGGGTTCATTTTTTATTTTTCTCCTCTAAAAATCCTCATTGTTTTCTCGATAACTGCACTAATATACACAATTTTGTACTCTTTCTATATTGGCCTTCGCAATGATAAAGTCTTGAAGGCATTTAAAAAAGAAATCAGAACAAAGAGAAATGTTTTATGCATCATTTTTTCGGTATTTACACTTTTTTCTATTTTTACATACAATCTTTTAAAACAGCCAATTATTATTTTCTTACCTCTTTTCATCCTTTTTATCTTATTTTATATACCTTTTGCATTACATGTTGAAAGAATATGTTTTAGAAAAAGAATACATGTTTCAGAGCTAACCATGAATCATATTCCCATAAAAAGTCTGTTAAGAAATATGAAACCTGAGGAACTCGAGAGATTGAAAAAAAGGAATGGGTACATATGGGTTAAAGAAGGTATCAGATTTAGTCCGGTCTTTTTTTTGACACTACTCTTTACATTGGTTTAAAAATAAAAAGAAGGGCAAGAAGTTTATATCTTTTTGACTCTTTCTATGCCAACCTTTGACACAATTGGCTTTTTGACTTTTGCAGGAAGCCATGATGGTCTGTTTTCAGGTGCTGGCACAACCTTCACAGAACCCTTGAAGACGTGTATAGTGTATGTTTTGTCTTTATTCCTTCTTCCTCTTTCCCTTAGCCTTATGTCCTTGTAGCCTCTTGTTGCTGCTTTAAGTGCTGCCTGTCGAGGTGATCTGCCGGTAAAAATAGCCACTTTCTTGCCCGTTTTCATTATATAATACTTTTTAGCTTTCTTTGCTTTTGCCATGTATCCACCTCTTTTTGATTTTTGTCAAAAGGATTTATAAATCTTTCTTTAAATAGGTTCTTAGAATGCTCAGATACTATCTTGTCTTACTCATGAGAGGGCTATTTAAATGATCTGTATTATTTATAAGCTCGATCTGTGATGTCCCATCTTTATTTATTTTAATAATATTCAGAGCTGTTTTGTCCTGTTCTAATTTTCTATATTCATTTCTAGGTAATTTGGTTAAATAAAACAATAATTCCATAATTACTGCACCATGAGTTACGATCAAGACTGTTTTATCAGAATATTTTTTAGCAATTTTTTTAAAAAAATTCACAACTCTTTTTTGTACTTCAAGACAACTTTCTCCATCTTTTGGTTTATATTTATGAAACTCTATATTGCTTTTCTTTACAGCATCAAATAATTTCTCTTTGGGTTTGCCTTGAAAAATTCCGAAATTTCTTTCCCTTAATTCTCTTTTAAACTCTATTTTCACATGATGATATTTGTTAATTATTTCTGCAGTTTCCTTTGCTCTTTTCAAATCACTTGAAAAAATTATATCTATATTAATATTTTTCAATCGTTTAGCAATTTTTTCTGCTTGTAAAATACCATTTTGATTTAAGCTTTCATCTATCCATCCAAGAAAAATTCCTTTATTATTATAGTCTGTTTCAGCGTGTCTAACCAATAATAACCTCATATTATTAATTCCACATATTTTCTCATTCTATAACCTTCAGCTATTCTATTCAATTTTTGCATCTACTTTCTGAGTATCTTACATCTGACTTTTCCAAGTTTTGGCCATCAAGACCCATCATTTTTTTAGTTTATATTTCCTTTTTCTGAAAAACCAATATCCAAGCCCAGCTAATAAAAACATCCCTATGATTACAAACAACCCTTGGTTTTCCTTCTTCTCAAAATTCAACACAATATCCTTTGATTCATGAACATCCTCAAGCTCAGGTCCTATGTATGTCAGATTAAGATGACCACTTCCTTGTAAAATAAGTGGGTAAGAAAAGGTCACTTTTTTATTTGGTTTAAGAGAGCTTGTGTAATCTATGCCTATGACTTTTCCATCAATTATTAGTTCTGCTGTTATTGCTTTTGCTTCAGCAGTACCTTTATTTGCAACTTCTATATCTAATTTCTGCCTTTCGAGGTTTGGTTTTATGTCAATTATCATAAGTGACACAGAACCCTTAATTGGAATACCAATCGAAAAGGAATTTGTCCAACCCTGCCCTGATTCATCAACATAGAACACAGTTAGGTTTGACAAATATGTTTTGTATTCTGCTTCAGGGCTCACAGAAAGATTTATTTCAGCTATTTTGCTTTGACCTGGTTTTAGCTCATCCAAATATTTTGAGACCGAAAATATCGGCGTGATTTCAGACACTGATATAAAATTTGTCCTTATCTGTCTTGCGTCTCCAGTCCCAACATTGCTTAAATTTATTTTCATTGTTATTTGCCCACCAGGTTCTGCAACCCCTTCCATATCCACATCCTGAATAACAAGTTCTGGTTTACCTTGCACAGCAACAAAGACCTTATACAAAACCCATATCTTTGGATCATTTCTATACACTTTAAATCCTATCTCGTAATCTCCGCTTACAGCTTTTGAATCAACTATCAATTTCCAACTTGCCTTTACAGAGCTTCTTGGAGAAATCTTGGAAAATGTCTTTACTTTCTCCTCTCCAGGTAAAACTTTGAATGGGAGATTTTCTATTATTTCAATGCTATAATTTTCTGCTGCTTCAAAACCATTATTTTGTACCTCAATCTCTATGCTAAGGTTTTGACCAGGCTGAACAGGGTATGGTAGTTGTTTTGTTAAGATTATATTTAGGGATGATGCTTCAAAATACTCTGCTTTAGCAACTGTAAACATAGCAATGAAAATAAGCATCCCAATGCAAATATAACCATTTATTTTCATTTTATCACCTTATCGAGCTTTACAATCTTGTGGTCCTTCTTTACTATTTCTTTTATTATCGTTCCATCCTTTAAATATACAACCCTATTTGCATATCTTGTGATTTCAGGGTCATGTGTGACGACTACAAAAGTATAGCCCTTTTCTATGTTTAGCCATTCAAGCAAGGTCAAGATCTGTTTTCCTGTTTTTGTATCAAGATTTCCTGTCGGCTCATCAGCAAGTATGATTTTTGGCTGGTTCGCAAGGGCCCGGGCAATAGCAACCCTTTGCTGCTCACCACCTGAGAGAAGACCTGACATGTGATTCATTCTATGACCAAGTCCGACCATGTCAAGCAGCTTTTTAGCTTCTTCGATTGCCATCTTTTTGCTTTTTCCTGCAATCCTTAAAGCAAGCTCAACATTTTCAACAGGCGTAAATGTTCTAATGAGATTGTATTCCTGAAAAACGAAGCCTAATTTTTCTTTTCTTATTTTTGCCAGTTGATCATCATCAAGCTTTGATACATCTTTGCCATCTATCCACACACAGCCTTCATCCGGTTTTAGAAGACAACCAATGATATCAAGCAGTGTTGTTTTTCCTGAACCAGAAGGCCCGACTATCGTTATAAAGTCACCTCTCATCACAGTAAGATTTATACCTTTTAATACCCTAACCTCATTTGGCATGCCTTTATTGTATGTTTTTTTCACACCCTTTAGCTCTATTATTTTATTCATATCTCAATGCTGCCACAGGATCGAGTTTTGAAGCGCGCCACGCAGGCCATGCACCTCCAATTAAACCTAAAAACAGGGCAAACACAAAACTGAATACAGCAAGTCCTGGGGTCACAACAGGTCTTATCATAAAACCAGAATAAAATGATATGATTTCAGATGCAAAAAAGCCGAATGCTATTCCTGCAATCCCACCTATTGCAGATAGCATGATTGCTTCAAGCATAAATTGAATTAAAACCCTTTTATTTGTCGCGCCTATTGCCTTCAACACACCAATTTCTCTTCTTCTTTCCATCACTGTCATTACCATCGTATTCATAACACCAAGACCACCCACAACTGCTGCTATTGCACCTATACCTAATGTGAAGAACCTTATCTGGCTTATCATCTGTTCTGCTTGTCTTGCTGTCTCTTTAGGTGTTATTACATCAACATTTTCTATTGTATTTTTTATCTCATCTGCTAACAACTCCACTTTTCCTATATCTTCAGGTATGGCATAAATCATCTGAAATGTATCTACTTTTAAGATTTCCTGAAGATCGGAAAGCGGGATTATTATTGCATTGTCTATGTCCATTATATGTGTCTTTTCAAGTATACCTACAATCTCAAATGATTGGCCAGCTATCTCAAAATTATCACCTACTTCTAAACCAAAAAGGTCTGCTGTATCCTTTCCTGCTAATGCTACCTGATAATCTCCAGATTCAATCTGTCTTCCGTCGTACAGTTCTATCCTTTCACCCTTGAAATATTCGATCTTCTCAGGATCTATACCAATTGCCCACCATTGTGGTATTCCTAAACCCATACCTCTTTCAAAATAAACCATAACAGGTACAGCGTCTTTTATTCCACTAAATGTCTTAATAGACTCTAACTCTGTTTCTGTTAGTTTGCTTGACAATGAAGTAAAAATACCACTTGCACCCGATTCAACTATTATCAGCTTCCCACTTGTAAGTTCAAGATTCCTTTGCACAGTTACATTCAGTCCATCTGCAATTGCTCCAAGTGCAACGATTGCAGCAATCCCGATTAATATACCTAAAGCAGTTAAAAATGATCTTGTCCGCACTCGGGTTATGTTTTTCAATGCAATATCAAGCATATTATAAATACCATTTCAATATAAAATTGCTATGCACAAAACAGTAGCAATACTTATAGAAAAAAACGGAAAAGTACTTTTGGCAAAAAGGGCAAACAAGACATGGCATGGCTTTTGGTGTGTGCCTGGTGGTCATGTTGAGGAAGGAGAAAGTATACATGAGGCTGCATTGAGAGAGGCACAGGAAGAAGTTGGCAGTGTTATAATTGAACCAAAGCCATTTATGATTTTTGTGCATAGTTTGCCTGCTGGCGAGCGTAGAAATCCAGGTCCACACAAACACACATGTCATGTTTTTAAGGGTGTTGTTGAAAAAGTTAGAGCAGGTGGAGATGTTGCTGAAGTAAAATGGTTTAAAATACAACAAATAAAAAAGTTAAAACTGACCTCATACACTAAAAAAATTTTAAATATACTTCAGCAAAGACAAAAATATTTAAATACTAAAATCCCTTTAATTAAACAATTAAAATAGGAGGATGAAATGATTTGGTTCGACGACGAAGAGGAATGGGAAGAAGAGGAAGAAGAGGAGTGGTAAACAAATTTTTTATTTTATAATTTTTCTGCTCGAATAGTTTCCATACTTTCTAATTCTAACAATTCTAACATTTTTTAATTTTTTTAGCCCAGGCCCTATTTTTTGGTCATATCCAATAGCTATAATATCAGGTTTGAATTTTTTTACAAATTTTTCTTCATTTTTTGGCCAAGCACCTATCACAACCTTATCAACAAATTTCAATGAGCTTAAAAGCCTTTTGCGTTCTGAAGCAGGAGAAAAAAGCTTTCCATTTTTTCTTGCTGTTTTGTCATTTGCAAGCACAACAATAAGTTCATCACCAAGCATTTTTGCCTTTTTAAGGAAAAATATATGTCCAGGATGCAACACATTGAATGTTCCACCTACAAGAACCCTTTTCTTTTTCATTCCTGTCTTATTATTATCTGTGGCTTTCCACCAACTGTTCCATTGTTTTCAATAATAATTCGATGATATCCTCTTTCAAGCAATAAAAATCCTTCTATGTCGATGTTGTCATAATGGGCCAAGAGTTTTAAAGGATGCGTAACACCAAGACCAAATGCAAAAGAGGGGCTTATGTAGCGCAAAAATTTCCCTGCTGTTATCAAAGGCATTCTATTGGCTATTGTCTGCTGATCGCCTTTGCTAAAGATGAGAAATGCCCTCGCACCTTCAATACCTTGGCTCAATTTAAATATAAATTCAGGTTCTGCATCTGCAATTGGCAAAAAAACAAGCATCGCTACAATTACATAAACCCATTTCATATTAAATTTAGGTTTATCTTCCTTAAAACCATAAAGCTTTTAAATACCCTGTTCTAAATAGCATTATAAAGCTAAGGAGTTGTTATGGCAGAAAAGCCTCACATTAACATTATAACATCAGGACATGTAGACCATGGCAAATCAACATTAATCGGAAGATTACTTTTTGATTCAGGTGCTATTTCTGAGCAAGAATTGAGAAAGCTTAAAGAGATTGCAAAAGAGGTTAAGAAGGAAACATTCGAGTTTGCCTTCGTGATGGACCAACTGAAAGAGGAGAGGCTTAGAGGTCTTACAATAGACCTGATGTACAGGTCATTCACAACCGACAAATATTATTTCACACTCATTGATTGTCCAGGTCATAGGGATTTTGTCAAGAATATGATTACAGGCGCATCGCAGGCAGATGCTGCAATACTCGTTGTATCTGCAAAAGATGGGATACAAGAGCAAACAAGGGAGCATGTATATCTCTGCAAGGTTCTTGGTATAAAGCAGATTGTATGTGTAATAAACAAGATGGATGCAGTAAATTACGATGAGAAAAAATTCAATGAAGTCAAAGCAGATGTATCAAAGCTTTTGCAAGGAGTTGGTTATGATGTTTCTAAGATACCATTCGTGCCTGTCTCTGCATATGTTGGAGATAATGTTGTAAAGAAATCAGATAAGATGCCATGGTATAAGGGTCCTGTTTTCATAAAGGCATTGGATGAAGCAATCGTTCCGCCTGAAAAGCCAGTAGACAAGCCATTGAGAATCCCAATACAAGATGTCTATTCAATAACAGGCGTTGGTACAGTGCCTGTTGGTCGGGTTGAATCAGGTGTACTAAAACCAGGAGATAAGGTCATATTTATGCCTTCTGGAGCAACAGGGGAAGTGAAATCCATAGAGATGCATCACAAAGCGCTTGAAAAGGCATTGCCAGGTGATAATATAGGATTTAATGTTAGAGGCGTTGGAAAGACAGATATAAAGAAAGGTGATGTAGCAGGAAAACCAGAGAATCCACCAACAGTTGCAAAAGAATTTACAGCTCAAATAATTGTTCTTCAACACCCAACTGTCATAACACGTGGTTATACACCAGTATTTCATGTTCACACAACACATGTTGCAGGTAAGATTGTTGACATACTTAAGAAAATGGACCCAAAAACAGGTGCTGTTGTTGAAGAAAAGCCAGAAATGCTCAAACCAGGTGATGCAGCAATTATAAAAGTCGAGCCATTACAGCCAATTGCAATAGAGAAACAAGCAGATTTCCCAGGTCTTGCAAAATTTGCAGTTAGGGATATGGGCAAGACGATTGCAGCAGGTATTTGTATTGATTTGGTTCCGCTGAAAAAGTAAATTCTAATTTTCTGAAAGTTTAATTTATTTTTACGCCGGGGCTGGGATTTTCTTTGCACGAAGCGGTAGCTCTAAAGAGCGGTGATTCGAACCCAGACGGGGCAGAGCCCCACCAGCTTACTGAACTTCTCCAGGCTGGCCCTTTTACCATTCAGGCACCCCGGCTATATAATTAAATTTAAGCAAATAGGTTTATTTTTCTACTCTTTTTCCTATCTTCTCATTTTTGCAGCACAGCGTGCACAAAGCCCAACTTCAGGCCTGTAACAACCTTGACAAACAACTGCACCACAAAAGTTGCATGTATATGGCATTCTAACAACTGCACCACATATGCTGCATACAGCTGACTTTTGCATTAATAATAATTGGATTAAATATAAAAATGAAGAATTTGATACTGTGCCATGCCGATGCTGATGGCATGTGTTCTGGTGCAATTGCTCTTTCAAAATTCCCAGGTTCTGAGATATTTTTCACAAAGCCGGTATCTCTGCTTGCTGATTTAAAAGATGTACGGGCTGATAGGATTATAATAACAGACATTGCTATCACAAAACGCGATGCTCCAGCCATACTTAACATGTTACGAGAAAAAGCAAAGAGCAGTGAAATATGGTATTTTGACCACCACCCATTACCATCTAACATAAATGAAGGTGATATTGCAAAGGTGGTAAAATGGTATCATAGGCTTGATGTTTCTTCATCTGAGATTATATATGAAAATTTTAAAACAGAAATACCTCGGGAACGTGTCTGGGTAGCAATATATGGTGCTATTTCTGATTACGCAGAGTATACACCATTTATACAAAAGGTGCTGAAAAATTGGGAAAAAAGGGCGCTGTATTTCGAGGTCAGCACCCTTGTGCTCGGAACAAAAGTAGAGGAATTTTCAACATATGACATAAAAAGGGATATTGTTAAGTTGCTTGCAAGAGGGGGCAACCCATCTGATTTTTATGGTCTTGTAAATGCTGCAAAGGCTGCAGTAGGGCTTGAATTTGACCTGTATAATGATGTTAAGGCACAAGCAAAGCAAAATGGGAATGTTGCATGGGTTGAAAATCTTCACACTTTTGGTTTTAGAGGCGCAGCAGCCCTTTTTTCAGCGACTGTAAAAAATACGCCTGTAGGGCTTTGCGTACATAGCAGAAAGGGCCATCTTGACATAACAGTCCGAGCAAGGGATCCAAAAATAGACCTAAGAAGGATTATTGAGGATTCTGCAGAAAAGATTGGAGGTTCTGGTGGTGGGCTTTCTGATGCAGCAGGCGCAAGGATAGCTGAAGGTAGGCTTGATGATTTTATAAACCTAATAAATCAGCATCTTAAAACATATCGTGGAGAAATACCAATATTCGAAGGCTAATGTCGAGATTTATTCATAGATTCGATATCAATAACCAAAAGTTTAAAAATCTTAATTTCATCTAAAATTATGGCCAAGAGCAATTCAAATAAAAATTTGCAATTAAGTTTTTATGAAAAAAGGGCTTCTGGTTTTTCTGACAAAGTTTGTACTATTGATGTAAATCCGAATAACCTTAAGCCATACAGCCTACCATCATGTGAATATAATACACAATTTTCGAAGGCTGTTAAAAAAACTGAAAATTTAGGTGAAATAGGGGATGCAATTCCAACAGTATCTTTTACTGCTAGGACCTATGATAATTATGAGGATGTAAACTTGTATTGGATTAAGAAAATGGGTTGCTGGGTTGGGATTTCTAAATATATTACAAGAGAACATGACCACAGCGATCCTTTGTCAGAGGTTCACAATGGACCGTACAGAGTAGAAGGCATTTTAGCCCAAAAATTACTCGAAGCCTATGGCTTAGATGAACAATGTATTGAAAGAGGTATCGATATTGCAAAAATATCACCAAAGAAATTAGAGATACTAAGAAAAAAACAGAAACGCTATCGCTAGCCAATCACAATACCTTTTCCTGATGGAATTTTGTTTGCAAATTCATCAAGAGGTATGCTTTCTATTGCCTTTTTATCTTCTGGACTCGATTTTATAAGGATGCGGTTCTTTATCTCAGCTGCAAGTTCTTGTGCTGAAAATGTACCGGGTTTTATAGTTACAAAATATTTTGTGTATTTTCTAACTGCCATCACAGGTCCTGCAAGCACATTAGGTTCTGGGGCAATTGAAACACCAATCGCAAGCTTCACCTCAATATCTCTATACCATATCCTGCTCCCATGCACTGTGAATGCACCTTTTGGCAATCCAGGTTCTTTTGAAAGCTGTTCAGGTTTAACTGCAAAAACATCAACAGAGCCAAGACCTTCTGACCATGCCTTTGAGTGTGCAGCAGCAAATTCAGCTGCCTCTTTCATGCTTATTTCTGTTATACCCTTTTCAGAAGATTTTAGTATAACAAACGCAGCGCCAGGTATGTCGGCATGATATACAAGGTCACCATGTTGTACCCTTTTTGTTATCAGCTCTTCATTCTGCTTTGCATCCTTTCCAGCAACAACAAGGATACCATCAGATGTCACAAACCATCTGAACTTTTCCCACCATTTCCTTCTAATTTTCAATTTTGGTCTCTCAATTTTCTTCTCTTTGATGCTTATTTCTGCTTTTACTGCCCCTTCTGCCTTTTTTCTTGCCTTTTTCGCTTTTTCAAAATATTCAGCAGCTATATGCATTATCGGCTTTCTTATATCTATCTCAAGCTCTCTTCCGTCAATTTCAAGAACCACAACACCTTCTTTTTCTCTTATTTCTTTTACAGGTTTTGTTACTTTTGCTTTTATATCATCCCATGTTAGTCCCTCTTTTCTTTGAGAAAGAATACCTTCTATAGCTGATTTAATTTCATCATAATTGAGATATATCGCCTCTGCTTTTTTTCTTTCAGCTTCTTCTACAGCCTTCCATTTCTCTATCGCCTTTTCTTTCATTTTTTCTATAACTTCGAGTTTTTCTTTTTTCTTTTCTTCCACTTTTTCCCATTCTTTTGCAAACAGCCTATCAAGCCCTTCAGACAGGCTTGATAAAAATTCTAATGGCTTTTTGTCTGGCAGAGGAAATGGGCTCACCCTTTCTTCATACATGCAAGGCCTTTCAGGCAAGCTATGTAAAAAATCTAATATCCTTTTTGCATTATCAATACTAATTTGTTTATTTGGGTCAATGCCAACAGCTCTGCATATCACATCAGACCAAAAAGGTCCAAAACCAAATTTTACCGCAAGCGCTGCACCGATGCTTTTTTCCTTTGATGCGATATCAAAAAACAGATATTCATCAATTTTAAAAGGATCAGGATGTTCTGGAGGATATTGATACCGCCTTTTTGGTTTTATTTCCCTTGCAGCCCATATGATTGTTTTCAGCGGCATAATGATGTTATATAATTTGTCACATAACACAACATTACCACCGCCGAATAGCTCTATAATAAGTATGTTTTCATCTGTGTGTATTTCAAGAACCCTGTCAAAATCATGCTGCTTGATATCAACAATCCTTTTTTCCTGAAGATATTTTCTTAAAAGCATGCAAAATGAAGGAGGGCTTTGCGGGGCTTCAAATCTATGATTTGTTAAAAATGCAACGTTTTTATCAAAATATAACCATCTTTCTCCCAACCCCGGTTTATAGATAATGAATACAAAAGAGCTTTCAAATTGGTATATTCGTTTTATGAAGCTTCCAACCAAAGAGCCAAATTCTTTTGCAAGAAATCTCAACTCAAGTGCGCTAATCTCCATAAATTATTATTTACAAAATCAAAAATAAAATATGTATTCTGCAAAAGTGAAAGTTGCGCTCCGTGGAATAAAGCCAGGGGAATGGGTTCATATAGAAACAAAAGGCGCATCGTACGAAGGCATTCTCATGCCAAGGCCAGAGACAGGAGATCCAGATTGTATTGTTTTAAAGTTGCAGTCAGGATACAATATAGGACTCAAATTCGAACGTGGAATGAAAATAAAGAAATTGAGGAAAAGTCCTCCAAAAATTTCAGGTGCAAAGCCTTTGGCATTCAATCCAAAGGCACCTGCAATCTCTTTGATTGCTGTTGGAGGAACAATTGGTTCAAGGATTGATTACAGAACAGGAGGCGTACATGCACTCATGAAGCCAGAAGAATTTCTTTTCAATATCCCAGAACTAAAAGACATTGTAAGAATAAAGCGTGTTTGTAGACCTTTCACAAAAATGTCAGAAGATATGGACCCAAATGATTGGCAGATATTAGCAAAGACAGTTGCAAAAGAGATAAAGGATGTTGAGGGTGTTATTATTACACACGGCACAGACACCATGCACTATACATCAGCTGCGCTTTCATTTATGTTGAGAAATCTCTCAAAGCCTGTTGTACTTACTGGTTCGCAAAGGTCATCAGACAGAGGGAGTTCTGATGCAGGTATGAATATTATATGTTCTGCTTGGATTAGCCGTTCAGACATTGCAGAGGTTGGAATATGCATGCATGAAGGCATGTCAGATGACTGTTGTATTTTTATACATGGGACAAAGGCAAGAAAGATGCATTCGAGCAGAAGGGATGCATTTAGGTCGATAAATGATGTGCCGATTGCAAAGGTTTGGCCTGATGGCAGGATGCAGATTTTAAAAGGATATAAAAAAAGGTCTGATGAAGATGTAATAGCAGATACAAAGTTTGAGCCAAGGGTTGCTTTGCTAAAGGTATATCCGGGTTCTGACCCAAGCATACTTGAGTTTCTCATATCAAAAGGCTATAAGGGATTTGTAATTGAGGGCACAGGGCTTGGGCATGTTCCCACACAGGCAAGGTGTAGTTGGATACCTGCGATAAAAAAGGCGATCAAGGCTGGTATACCTGTTATTGTGACAACACAAACATTGTATGGAAGGGTCAATCCACATGTCTATACAAATCTTAGGATTCTTTTTTCTGATGCTAAAGCGATACCAGGCGAGGACATGCTTCCTGAAACTGCATATGTTAAGTTAGGATGGGTTTTAGGCCATACAAAAGATATGGATGAGGTAAGGAAGGCCATGCTACAAAATATTGCAGGAGAGATAAATAACCGAAGTATACCGGAGGCATATCTATGGTAGAAATAAAATGTGGTATCGAGATACATCAACAGTTGCTAACTCATAAACTTTTTTGTCCATGCAGTTCAGAAATGGTTGAAAGTGCAGAGGCTGAGTTTGCAAGAAGGCTAAGGCCTGTACCTGGTGAACTTGGCGATGTCGATGTTGCAGCACAATACGAATTTTTAAGGAACAGGCTCTTCATCTATAAAACATATCCAAAAGAGAGCTGCCTGGTTGAACTTGATGAAGAACCACCACATGCCATAAATTTTGAAGCTTTGGAAACAGCTATCATGGTCGCCTTGATGCTAAAATGCAAAATACCAGATGAGATACATGTTATGAGAAAGATTGTAATTGACGGCTCGGATACAACAGGATTCCAGAGGACAGCACTCGTTGGGATGGATGGCTGGATAGAAACATCATTTGGAAAGGTTGGGATTACAAATGTCTGTCTCGAGGAAGAATCAGCACAAATATTAGGTAAAGAAGAAGGGGGAAAGATTGTTTATGGTTTAAACAGATATGGCATACCACTCATAGAGATAGGCACAAGTGCTGAGATTAAAAACCCTGAACAGGCAAGAGAGGTTGCTGAGAAGATTGGTATGATTTTGAGGTCAACGGGAAGGGTGAAAACAGGGCTTGGTACAATAAGACAAGATTTGAACATCTCCATAGATGGTGGTGAAAGGGTTGAGATAAAAGGTGTGCAATCGCTCAGTGCAATACCAATTGTGCTCGAGCTTGAGGCAAAAAGACAAGAAGCGATCATAAAATCAGGGCAAAAAGTTAAGCCAGAGGTGAGAAGGGCAAAACCTGATGGCACAACAGAATATCTCAGGCCATTACCTGGCTCAGCGAGGATGTATCCAGAGACAGATTGTCCGCCAATTGTGATAAACAGGCAATGGCTTTCTGAAATAGAGCTAAGGCTTCCTGAAATGATTGATGAAAAAGTGAAAAGATATGTAAAGGAATACAAACTAAGTTGGGAGATTGCATCACAACTTGTGCATTCTGATATGATTAATCTATTTGAATATCTTGCACAATGGGCAGATCCTCGCCTTGTTGCCTCTGTGCTTACAGGTGTGGTAAAAAATCTGAAAAGGGAGGGTATTGCTGTTGAGAGACTTGAGCAAAGGCACTATCAGGTGATATTTGAAGCGGTTAAAGAAGGAAAGATAGCAAAAGAGGCAATACCAGATGTCATTCGCAAGCTTGCGGAAAGGCCTGAAAAGATGGATGAAGTAATAAAAAGTGTATCGGTTTTGGTTGGAGAAGAGGATGTAAGAAATGTTATTAAGGATATAATAAAAAGCAAACCAGAGCTAAAATCTATGCCAAATCCATTTCAAGCCTATATGGGCATAATCATGGAAAGATTGAGAGGGAAGGTGCCAGGTAGTACAATAGCAAAGATATTAAAAGAAGAGCTGGCTTGCTGATTTTGTAGGTCTTATTGAGGTAAAGAAAATGTATAAAGTTGCTATATCAACAAGCACGAATCCTATTATCATTGCAATGCCTTCGACAAATCTGCTTCCTGTTGCTAAGCATTCCTTCCCAAAAACAAAAGAAATACCAGGGCTACTATGAGCCAAGCAAAGGATGTGTGGTTTGATTGCCGAATCATAGATAAATAGCATAAAGAATACTGAAATGAAAACAATTGCCATTGTACATACAAGCACTATTTTCATTTTATCAAATCATAGCCCCGGGCGGATTCGAATTCGGCAAGGGATACACCTTTCCGCCGTCTGTGGGTCCAGAGCCCACTATGCTTGACCAATATGTGCTTGCAATTTGTTGCAAGCTCTACACCACGGGGCTATATAATAAATTTAAAGAGAAGAAAAATAAAATATGAAGATTCTCTTTATACATGCTGATGGGATAAAATGGGAATTGAAGAAAAAGGCAATAAAACAGGCAGAAGATGTTTCCAAAACAGAAAAGGCAAAGAATGTAAAAGATTGCCTTGTTTCTTTTATTGCAGTTGAGGCAGCTGATGAAAGACAACCAAAGGGTGTTTCGCAGAAGGCTGTAAATGAGATTTTAGATGTGTGCAAACAGGTAAAGGCAAAAACAGTTGTGGTATATCCTTATGCCCATCTCTCTTCAAATCTCGCAACCCCAACCCATGCCTTAAATATTTTAAAAGAGATTGAAACGCAACTCAAAGACAAAAAAGTAAAAGTATACAGGGCACCTTTTGGATGGTATAAGGGCTTTGAATTAAAATGCAAAGGTCATCCTTTATCAGAGTTGAGCAGGGAATTTGGACCTGCTGAGGTTGAAGCACTTGTGTCTGAATCACTAAAACAGGAAGAGAAGGTTAAATCAGAATGGTATATTTTAGAACCAAATGGAAAGCTTAATCCCATACAATTGATAGATAAAAAGACAGGAAAGATAGAAGGTTTTGATTTTAGCAAATTTCAGAATCTTGAAAAATTCGCTGCATATGAGATGGCAAAATCCAGAATTGTCACACAGGAACCACCTCACATCAAACTGATGAAAAAATTAGAGATAGCTGACTACGAACCGGGCTCTGACCCAGGCAACATGCGCTGGTATCCAAAAGGCCGTTTGATAAAATCCTTGCTTGAAGAATGGGTGACCCAAAAGGTGAAAAAATACGGCGCAATGGAGATTGAAAGCCCTGTGATGTACGATTTTGAACACCCTGCGCTGAAGGACTATCTGAACAGATTTCCTGCCCGTCAATACATCGTTGAATCAGCAAAGAAGAAATTTTTCTTGCGGTTTTCTGCATGCTTTGGCCAGTTTTTGATGAATGCAAGTATGAATCTCTCATATCGCCATCTTCCATTAAAGATGTATGAGCTAACAAGATATTCATTCAGATTAGAGAAGGCAGGTGAGCTGACAGGCTTGAGGAGGCTTCGTGCATTCACAATGCCTGATATGCATACAATATGTACAGACCTTGAGCAAGCAAAGGAGGAATATATAAATCAATTTCAGCTTTGCATGGAATGCCTTGCTGACTTGGGCTTTTCAGATGGTAGCTATGAAACGGCGATAAGATTTACAAAGGATTTCTGGAGTAAAAACAGAGATTTTGTGCTAAAATTGGTCAAGCTGCTAAAAAGGCCAGTGCTGATTGAGATGTGGAATTTCAGATATGCATATTTTGACCCAAAATTTGAGTTCAATTTTGTTGATGCGCTTGATAAGGCTTCTGCCCTCTCAACTGTGCAAATAGATCATGAAAATGCGCAAAGATATGGTGTGAAATATACTGATGCAGATGGCAAGGAGAGATTTCCAACAATTCTTCATTGTAGCCCATCTGGTGGTCTTGAAAGATGCATATATGCAATGCTTGAGAAGGCATGGAAAACAAACCCAGAAAGGGCTACATTACCATTTTGGCTTTCACCTGTACAGATAAGGATATGTCCTGTAAATGACAAATTTGTCAAATTTGCCGAAGAGCTTGCAGAGAGATTTGAAAAAGATAGATTGAGGGTTGATATAGATGATAGAGCAGAAACCGTTGAGAAAAAAATACGGGATGCAGAGATGGAATGGATACCATTGATAATCGTTGTTGGCGAAAAAGAAAAAAAGAGCGGAAAGTTGGCTGTAAGATTTAGGGAAACAGGTAAGGTTGAACAGATGGAAGTTGATGATGTTTTAAAATGGGCAAAATCAAAAATCGAAGGCAAACCATTTAAAACTTTATCTCTACCTAAAATGCTTACAAAACGTCCGATATTTTTTGGATAAATATTTTAGCACTTTTTCTTCTTTTTCTTTTGCATATCATCACCTCTGCTTATCTTTCTAATATGAAGACTTTTTTATGTCTCTCTTCAGGTATCTTTGCAAGTAGCATACTCTGCCTCTCGGCAATGCCCATTACATTGAGTTCTTCGGTTAGCTTAAGGGACCTTTCTAACTTATAGTTCTTCTCAGCATAGATTTCAAACAGCACATCACCTTCTTTCACATCATCACCAAGCTTTTTTCTCAAAATTATACCTGCACCCTTATCAGCAGGGGCACCTGCCTCTCTTGCTATGGTTGCAATTGCATGATTATTTATCCACAGAACCCTCCCTTTAGCAACAGATTTTATTTTTGCGCACTTGTCACCGATCGGTATTTCGTCAGGTTTTATCTTAGAATCACCACCTTGTGCTTCTATTATTTCTCTTAGCTTTTTTTCTGCTTTACCAGACTTTATTATTTGTCTCACTTTTTCTCTCGCATTTCTTATACCTTTGAATTCTAATAAAGCAGAAGCAATTTCTGTTACTTTATCGATAAGGTCGAATGGTTGTTTTCCGATATTCATCAATGTTTCAAGTGCCTCTCTTGCTTCAAGGGCAGGTCCTATACAATATCCAAGAGGTTGCTCTCCAAAGGTTGAGATGCATTTCGTGTTTATATCAAGACGTTTTCCAAGTTCTATGAATTGGCCTGCAAGCTCGTTTGCTTCGCCAATGGTTTTTATTTTTGCGCCCCTTCCTGTTGGGATGTCAATCACAAGATATTTTGCTTGTACAGCCTTTTTTTTCGACATCACAGATGGCAAAAGTAAAGGGTCTATTGCAAGAGGATATTCTATCTGTATCAGTATATCATCAGCAGGTGCAAGCTCAACAGCACCACCCCATACAAGGCAACCATTTGTATGCTCAACAACCCGTTTTATCTCTTCCATTTCAAGTTCAACCGGTGCCAAGCATTCCATTCTATCTGCAGTACCTGCTGCAGATGTGATTGAACGGGATGATGTTTTAGGGATAATAAGGCCTGCTGATGCAATGATTGGAACTAACAATATTGATGTTTTGTCCCCAGGCACACCCCCGATGCTATGCTTGTCAAAAACAGGACCTGTTTTAAGCTTCAATACCTTTCCTGTTTCAGCCATTGCTATTGAAAGAGAGGCAGCTTCTTCCATCGTAAGGCCATGATTATACAATGCTGTTACGAATGACGTCATCTCTATTTCAGAAAGTTTTTGGTCGACTATATCTTGCACTATCTGTCTAAGTTGCTCTGGTCTTAACACCTTACCTGCCAGCTTGTTTTTTATGTACAAAATACTCATTGGCTGTTCAATCGGTTTTATTTCAATATCCATCCCTTCTTTTATCTGCAGTTCTTCTTGCAATCTTCCATAAAGCCCTATCCATCCTTGTCTGATAAATTTTTCTGCGATATTAACGATTGCAGTCATTCTCCTTTTTTTAGCAAAAAGTTCTACTCTGTCAAGCGGTTTTACACCAAGGTCATCTGCATCAGCTTTGTTGAGAATAACTATTGGTTTTTTTGCTTCAAATTCCAAAATACGTGCCTTTAGAATCATATATAATATTACTTTTTTGACTTAATATTTTACGATTGTTTAAAAACACAATCTGCTTCACAAAAATTTTAATAAATAAAACATATCTATTTTATGGCAAGGATGCATTCGAGAAAAAAGGGGAAGTCAGGTAGTCATAAGCCAGTACACAAAATCGCACCATGGGTAAAATATAAACCAGATGAGATAGAGCAAATTATCGTTAAGCTTGCAAAACAGGGCTATTCTACTGCAAAGATAGGGCTAATTCTAAGGGATCAATACGGTATACCAACTGTAAGGATAAACAAAATAAAACTTAGTTCAATCTTGAAAAAGCATGGTCTTGCCCCAACAATGCCTGAGGACCTGTATAATCTGATAAAAAAGGCAATAAACCTTCAAGCTCATCTTCAAAAGAATAAGAAGGATTACACATCTAAGCGTGGATTTGAAATTACAGAATCAAAAATTCGTCGCCTTGCAAAATATTATATAAGAGCAGGCATTTTGCCTGCTGATTGGAAATGGGATATTGAACAGGCTAAGTTGATAGTGAAATAATTATTCAAAAATAGCACCACGTAACCATTCCGTGATCAGATAGCCTCTTATTTCTGCAAGCTTCGCATTTTTTAAAATAGCACCATTAAAATTTGTAACATCAACTACTGCTTTCTTTAAGTTTGCTCCTGTAAGATCAGCTTCTCCAAAGTTTGCCTTTATAATAGATGCAGAAAAAAGGTTTGCATATCTTAAATTTGCATGGTAAAAATTTGATTTTTCAAGATTTGATTCTATAAGATTTGCATTTTCAAGATTTGCACTTTCGAAATCTGTATTCTCCAAACTAGCTCTTAAAAATATAGCTTCGCTAAAATCTGCACCCTCAAAATATGAGCAGGTAAGTTCGGATCTTAAAAAATTCGTCTTTTTAGCCTGTAAGTTAGGCATGTATAATATTGCGTTTAGACCTATCAATTCTGATTCGTTAAGAATTACTGGATTATTTTCAAATTTTTGTAACTTTAGATATATGTTTAATTCTCTTTGTAAATCATCTTCGCATATAAAATATTCTTCTAATTTTATTCTAGAAAAATCTCTCTCCCCTTCTAAAATCTTTTTAACAAATTCTTTTCCTTTCATGTATTTGAGATTGCTCATTTTTTTAATATAATAGAAAATTTTATAAATTTAACCTAAACCCTTATCTTTAACTTCCCACTTAATATTGCAGATATAAGCCTTCGGCCCACATCTGTCTTTTTCCTTATCCTTATCATACCTTTTTTTGAAATAAATGGTGAAAAGAAATATTCATCGTCTATGTATACATCAACTTGCTGACCAGTCAGACCCGGTTCAACTTTTATTATAACATAGGCACCAGATTCTTCCCAGTTCCATGGTATTTCATGTTTTAATGTAGGCTCTTTTGGCTCAACCTGAATCCTTAACCCAAGCCTTTTTTCTATCTGCTCAATAGTCTTTCCTTTTTTACCTATCAGCTTTGCAATCACATCACCTCTGACCCGCACAACTATCTGCTCATCTGACACGACATCTATCTCTGCCTTCGGATCAAAATGGCTGATTTCCTGATATATCCTTTCCTTTGCAAGTTCCATAATTGGCGATACACCTCTTTTAACAGGCATTATGACATTTTCCTCACCAAATGTATAGATTTCATACTCAAGTTGTTTGGTTGCAAAATCCCTTACCTCAACAACAGGCCGAGCAAGGTCAGCCTCTTTCATCCCTGTAGGAATCCTAACAGTTAGGCTAAGCTCATAGACTTTTTGCACCTTTCCCCTGTCTATAAATATTACAAGGTCAACGATTGTCGGTATCATACCAAGTTCAATCCTACCAATGAAGCGCTGTATTGCAGAGACGGGTGATGTGGCATGAACAACACCTATCATGCCAACACCAGCAAGCCGCATATCTCCAAATATCTTAAAATCCTGTGTCTTTCTCACCTCATCAAATATTGTATAATCTGGCCTCACAAGTAAGAGAATATCAGCAGTTTTTGCCCAATCACCTTCAAGCGGTGCATATTCTGTTATTTCTGGTCCAACTTGAAGATCTCTTGGCTGCTCGAATGTTTTGACAATCTTATTTTTTGATTGAAGAAACTCAGCAAGAGCAGAAGCAAAAGATGTCTTGCCCGAGCCAGGCGGGCCAGCAATTATTATCCCTCTTGTTTGGTCAACAAACTTTTTCTTCAATTCTTCATGAAGCGCATAATCATCAAGGGTAACTTTTGCAATTGGTCGGACTGCAGTCAGCTCTAATCCATCAGAAAATGGTGGTTCTGCAATAGATATTCTTGTATTACCAAGTTGTACAACAAGCGCGCCAGCTTTTGATATTTCTACAAAGGCCTCCTCTTCTTGCCTTGCTTTGCTCAGCACCTCATCTATTATCATCCTTATCTCATCCTCGCTCATAGGTTTTTCTTTGATCTCAACAAGTTTTGTCTCACCTGGTTTGCCAACCTTTGCAAGTGGTTTAACACCTGCCTTGAGATGAACAGATTGCGTCAGGGGTGTGAAAAAATTTTCAAGAGCAATCTTTTTTATAGGAGGCTTAGGGATATATTCAACCTTCACATTCTCTGCCTCACCAACAAGTGCTTGCACATAATCACATGTTACCAATTTTCCATTTTCATGTGCAGCCACATCCCTTATTAGTGCATCAATCCTTCCTTTTTTTGCAAGTTGTATTTCCTCAAAAGTTGGTCTCGTTCCCTTAAAGCTGATTGTTATCCCTTTTTCCTTACCAAGTTCTCTTATCATTTTTATTTCTTCAAGTCCTTTGAAACCAAAACTTTTACCGCGTGACGCTTGGGCTTGAAGCTCATCTATTGCAGCTTTTGGTATGATGATGTCCACATCTCTAAGTCTACCTTCCTTTATCATTTTTGATAAAACACCTTCTATTAGTACTGATGTGTCTGGAATTATCTTTTCTCTATTTTTTTTCTCTTTCATTCATTTTAATATAAGTGGTATCAATATAAATTATGTCAGAGTTCAAAGTAAAAGTAGAAAATGTTGTAGCATTCGTCTCTTTGGGAAAGCCGATAAACTTACACAAACTAGTGAATCAACTTGAAGGGGCTGAATATGAACCAGAGCAATTTCCAGGGCTCGTGTTCAGAATCTCAGAACCAAGGGCAGCAGCACTGATTTTTTCTTCAGGAAAAATCGTGTGCACAGGAGCAAAATCAATAGGTAAAGCAAAGGAAGCAATGGCAACAATCGTGGGGAGAATAAGAAAGACGGGTATACCTTTACCTAAAAACTATAAAATACAAGTCGAGAACATAGTTGCATCGACAAAAATAAAGGCAGCACTAAACCTTGAAGATATAACATTCAAACTTGAAAATGCTGAATATGAACCAGAGCAATTTCCAGGGCTCGTGTTCAGAATCTCAGAACCAAGGGTAGCATTTCTGCTATTCTCTTCAGGGAAAATTATTTGTACAGGGGCACATACAATAGATGCTGTACATACTGCCCTCGAAAAGTTGAGGAAAAAACTTCAGTCAATTGGCATAAAAGTCACACCGGTCCAAGATTAATTTTTTATTTTATTTTTTATTTTAATCTATTTCCTTTGCCAAGTTTTGCTTTCCATTGCCATGCAAATTTTTTTATTTTACTACTCTGTCCAAAACCACATGCTGAACATCTCTTTTTACTGACATGATATGTGTGTTTGCCACATCTTCTGCAGCGTATGTGTACCTTCTTTTGCAATTTACCCATCGACGGCGTTCCTTTTGTCATAAAAATTTTTCACTATTTCCCCGGAGAAATATAAACAATATTATCTCCTCTTATCAGAACTTTTCCAAGGTTAATCTCATTTTTTGATTGAACCTTTGCATCTTCAAGCCATATATTTATATGTGAGTCAAATGCTTTAAGCACGCCGGATATTGTCTCGCCTAATTTGGTCTGCACGATTATTCTTTTGTCAAGGGATGTCCCCAAAACATCAAGCGGTCTCTGCATATTCATTCTATTAGTATGGATATATAAATATAAATGCTTTAATGTTTATTATGCCAACTTGGCGTTTGAGATCAGCAAGAAAACCGAGCGGAGGACTTCTGCAAAGGTTGAGGAAAAAAAGGAGAATGGATAGAGGCGGGATTTTTTTAGAGACAAAAATAGACGATATAAAGAAAAGGATAGATAAAGTAAGAGGAGGAGGTCAAAAAATTAGGCTTTTCTCTATCAATTATGCAAATGTGGCAGAAAAAGGAAAGGTGAAAAAAGTTAAGATATTGAGTGTTGTTGAAAATCCAGCCAACCCAAACTATGTAAGAAGGAATGTCATAACAAAAGGCGCTGTTATAAAAACAGAGCTTGGTCTTGCAAGAGTGACATCAAGGCCATGCCAAGATGGCGTTGTAAATGCAGTTTTGATACGTGAAAAATAACTTCATTTAAAAGGAAATAAAATAACGCAATTATTTTGAAGCTTATGATGTAGAAACATTTATTTTAATAAATTTTTTATATCTTTGTATAATTCTACTTTTTTTCTTCTAATCCAGCTTCCTTGGCAACACGAACAGCATCATAAAACTTTCCTTCCTTCTCATAATCATTAACAACTTTAATATATAATTCTTTAGCCATTTCTTTTAGCCCAGCTTTCTCAGCAATCTCAGCAGCCACATAAAACTTTCCTTCCTTCTCATAATCATCAATAGCTTTAATATATAATTCTTGAGCTCTTTCTTTTAGCCCAGCTTTCTCAGCAATCTCAGCAGCCCAATCAAACTCTCTTGTTTTCTCATAAATCTTAATAGCCCTTTCTGTTAGCCCAGCTTCCTTGGCAACACGAGCAGCCTCATAAAACCATCCTTTTTTCTCATAATCATCAACAGCTTTATTGTATAATTTTTTAGCCCTTTCTATTTGCCCAACTTTTTGGCAACCTCAGCAGCCCAATCAAACAATCCTGCTTTCTCATAAAGATCAATAGCCCTTTCTATTTGCCCAGCTTCCTCGGCAACACGAGCAGCATCATAAAACCACCCTTCTTTTATATAATTCTCAATAGCCCTTTCTATTAGACCAGCTTCCTCGGCAACCTTAGCAGCTCTATAAAACTTTCCTGCCTTCTCATAATCCTCAATTGCCCTATCTGTGAACCCAGCTTTCTTGGCAACATAAGCAGCATCAAAAAACCATCCTGCTTTCTCATAATCATCAATAACTTTAAGATATAATTCTTGAGCCCTTTCTTTTAACTCAGCTTCCTCGGCAAGCTTAGCAGCCAAATAAAACTCTCCTGCGTTCTCATACTTATCAACAGCTTTATTATATAATTCTTTAGCCTCTTCTTTTAGCCCAGCTTCCTCGGCAACACGAGCAGCATCATAAAACCACCCTTCTTTTATATAATTCTCAATAGCCCTTTCTATTAGACCAGCTTCCTCGGCAACCTTAGCAGCTCTATAAAAGTTTCCTGCCTTTTCATAATCCTCAATAGCCCTATTTGTGAACCCAGCTTCCTCGGCAACCTCAGCAGCCAAATCAAACTCTCCTGCTCTCTCATAAATCTCAATAGCCCTTTCTATTTGCCCAGCTTCCTTAGCAACACGAGCAGCCAAATCAAACTCTCCTGCTTTCTCATAATTCTTAATAGCTTCATCTGAGCCCAACTGTCCTAAAATTTCATCTATTTTTAATGTTATTCTTTTGTTTTTCTTTTTCATCATATTTGGTATAAAAATAATTTTTATAAATCTTTCAATGCCAG
>JAVZYR010000002.1:0-34433 GCA_038999435.1 Candidatus Aenigmatarchaeota archaeon
TTGTGCTTTTATTGCTAGCATTGGTTGGAGTGAAAACCGAGGAAACGTTCCTAAAAACTGAATGGGGTAAATGGGCATTCATACTTACAATAATGGCAATTGGTATTGCACTCTTTTTTGGTGCAGGTGGACAGAACCTTGTTGCAATGCCTGGATGGGCATTTAGCTCACAGCTTTGGACAGTTGTTTTCTTTGTTGTTATTTTGGCAATTGTCCTTTTAATGCTCGGTGGAGAGGAAAAAAAGAAAACTGCTGATGCTGGTGGTGGCAAACCCGGATAAAAGGTTTTGACTTTGAATGTTATATGAAACAATATATTATTATTGGAATAATTATTGTATTTATTGGAATAATTTTAATTTATGAATGCGTTCAAACAATACAACAACAAGTGTTGAAAGGAGGACCTGCAGTTAGTGGTTGGGTATATGTTATAGAAACTAGTGAAGGAATAAAACCTTATTTTGTAACAGAAAAGTTAGAAATATGGGACAAAGACAAAATAAAGGAAAAAACAGGTATAAATGTATCAGTTGAGAAAAAAATTGTTCCACAAGAAATAATTGATTTTGCTGAAAATGAGCTATCTAAATGTCTCCCTCCAAAATATATAATAGAAGAATGGGTGCCTTGTAATAATGGCTGGTTAGGTATATCTTCTAGTTATATGATTAATAATGAAACTAAAGGTTTTATTTTACCAAGAGGAATTTTACTTTATGTGCTCCCTTCTAATGAAATAGTAGTAAGTGCCAATTGTATTTGTGAGCCAGAGCAAAAAGAAATTGTACCACCTAAAGATAAGCAAGTAATGGAACCAAGAGAAAATATGACCGAAGAATGGCCTTGTGCAACTGATGATATTCTTGAACTAAGAAAGCAGAGCAGATCTGTAATTGACGAATATATAAAAACAATAAATGGAAGAATCTTATTTGATTATTATGCAACTTATGTATTAACATAATACAAAAATCCTTTAGCTAACTTTAAATTTTTCACTCAATCCAGATTGTTAATTCTGAATAAATAAGATAAAAACGAAAAATTTAAAACTATTTTTCCTTTTTCTCTTTGAGCTCCTTTATAGTATCTGAAAGGGCTCTAAGTGTTGTAAGCATGGGTGTTAGTGCATCCCTCATAACACGCTCAAGAGATTCCATCCTACTTGCCATATCACCAAGCGATGCACGATAGCTCTCGAGCCCACCCTTAATTGCATCGATGTCAGATTTTTTAATACCAACAACGTCGCGCACAGCTGCTTCAATTGTCTCAAGCCTGCTTGTCAGATTATCAAGCCTCGCTCTTATTTCATCCCTTTCCCGCTCAAATGTCTCCCATCTTTCTGCAATTATTGCTTCTGCAATTTCCTCAATTTCAGCCCTTCTTTCAATAGGTTCTTTTGCCTTTAGTGGTGGTATCCTCATCTCCTCTGTTGGCATCTCCTCTTCTATTTCCGGTCTTTTTGGTGGAAGTTCTGGAGGTTTCCATTCTTCCATCCCAGGTAATGGCACCTCAGGCAAGGCCTCAGCCGGCACACCTGGCCTTGCAAGCCTTGGTGGTCGCTCTTCAGGAAGCTCTTCAAAAGGTATTGGCCTTATGGCAGGTGCAGGCATTATTTCTTCTCTTCTTGGCAGGCCTGGCTCAACAGCCTTTTTTACAATCTCTCTTAGTGCAGCATCTACATCCTTTGGTGAATAACCTTCATCTTTCATTGTTTTTATAATTTGTGGTTCTGAGAAGCCCTGAGCAGAGAGCTCTTTTGCCCTCTCTGCTGCTGTGATCTTTGGTTTTTTCTTAAAAAGAGAGATCATATTTATTTTTCTCCTTTCTTTTATAAATCACTTCATCCTCTCCTCAATCATCCTTTCAACTTCTTGCTTTGTGATAAATTGCGATTTGAGTGGGTTATATATCTCTATCAGCTCTTCAAGTTCCCTTATCTTGGATGTGGTTGCAACCCTCTTCAGTTGTTCAACAATCTCCTTTACTGTTGTCTCTATCTTTGCTATTCTATCTTCAATCTGAGAAATCCTATCATTAAGCTCTCTTGCCATGTTTGTCATACTTTTTTTCTGCTCAAAAAGGCTTGCTTCCATATTATCAGCCCTTGTAGCAAACGTGTCTGCCTTTTCCTCAAGAACACGTAGACGGCGTGTATCTGTATTTGTACGCTCTATGAGTTCATTGAGTATATCGCGGACAGTTAATTTTTTTGGTGGAACTTTCTCAGGTCCTGCCATAATATTTATTTCTCCCGATAATATTAATAATCAGCTATGGTATGCACATGTCCCTATGAGTATAATGAGGATAAACTAAGAATAAAGGTAAATTGCCTTGGTTCTATTTACGGCTCATCTATAGAAGATTTTCCAGAATGTATGGGCCGTGTCATAGACATACTTCTTGAAATAAAAAAGGTCAATTCTATCGTTCTTGCAAGACAGAGAGAATATGAATACGATGAGAGACAGGTCAGGATGCTTCAAGAGATTTCTGCAGTCATAGAATGGGCAATATCAGAAAAGCTCATAGCATACAACATGGAATGCAAGGCATATCCTGATTGGAACAAGACCCTGCAATATCTCATTTTTGAATTGATTAGAAAAGACCCGGTTGGTGCATATGTTGAGCTATTAAGGGAGATAAGAAATGTTAGATATAAGGCAAAAAAAGAGCCAAAATGCGCTGAAATGCTTGAAAAGTATATCTCAGATGTTCTTGATGTGCTCAGGGAAAAATTAGAAACAACAGAACTGATAAGATCTGCCAAACCTATGCTTGCAACGTATAAATTTGGCGATAGAACGATATACAGAGATATATTCAGACCAACAACAAGGCCAAATTTTATGTTCACAAGATACATGGTAACACCACCAGAAGGTGCTGTATCTGTTGACAGATATATGGTTGGGGATACAAAAGTAGAGATATTCAGGGTGCCGCACACAACGCAATATCTCTATTTCACGCTTCCACCAGAATTTCGGCTTACAGAAGAAAAATATGCTATACTCGATGCTGCAAGGCAGACGATGGCTGCACACAGACCATTGACTGCTGAACTATTGAAGTCAGAGCGCATAATTGAGATATTCTATAATATAAGCAAGGATGTGATAAGAGAGACAGCAGATAAGATGGGGATATACCTCTCTGCTGCTGATATAAAAACCCTTGCAACGATTCTCACACGATACACTGCAGGATATGGCATACTTGAGATACTGCTTGCAGATGAAAAGATTCAGGATATATACATCAACTCTCCGATTGAGAAAACACCGATATTAATAAGCCATGCAGATTGGCATGAATGCTCAACGAATATCATCCCTACATATGAGGATGCCGATGCATGGGCAACGCGGTTAAGGATACAATCAGGAAGGCCATTAGATGAAGCAAATCCTGTGCTTGATACAGATGTGACAATACCCGGCATAGGTGCAGCGAGGTTTGCTGCAATCACACGAAGCCTTTCACCAGAGGGACTTGCATTTGCAATACGTAGGCACAGATTCAAACCATGGACGCTAAATCTTTTTATAAAGAACAGGATGCTAAATCCACTTGCAGCAGGCCTTATATCTTTTCTTGTTGATGGTGCGGTCTCGATGCTCGTTGCAGGTGGACGTGGTGCAGGAAAGACATCATTGCTTGCAGCTATCATCCTTGAGATACTACCACAAATACGTATTGTCACGATAGAAGATACGCTTGAACTTCCTGTTAGGCAGCTCATAGAACTTGGTTACAACATCGAGTCAATGAAATCGCGCTCTGTCATAACAAGGGTTGAGACAGAGATGCCTGCTGATGAGGCGCTCAGGACATCGCTTAGGCTTGGTGATTCCTCACTCATTGTCGGTGAGATTCGATCCCTTGAAGCAAAGGCGTTGTGGGAGGCAATGAGGATTGGCGCACTATCAAATGTCGTTGCTGGTACAATCCATGGCGAGTCTGCTTATGGTGTTTATGACAGGGTTGTAAATGATTTAGGCGTCCCTCCAACTTCATTCAAAGCATCAGATATCATTATCATATGCAAAATGCTAAGGTCTGCTGATGGCCTACATAGATTTAGAAGGATTACAGAGATAGTTGAGGTGAGAAAGAAATGGGAACATGACCCAGTAAAAGAGGGCGGGTTCGTTAATCTCATGGAATATCGAAGCAAGGACGATGAACTTAAACCAACAGAAACATTGCTGAATGGTGAGTCAGAAATATTGAACAGGGTTGCTTCGATGGTGCGGGAATGGGCTGGAAATTGGTCAGCAGTATGGGAAAATATAAATCTAAGGGCAAAGATAAAACAAAAAATAGTTGAGACAGCAGAGGAACTGCGCAGGCCAGAGCTGCTCGAGGCTGAATGGGCAATCAAGTCGAATGTACGCTATCATTTACTAGCAGAAAGCATAAGAAACGAGGTTGGTTTTGCTGACCCAAAAAGGATTTATGATGAGTGGTTAAAATGGTTTAAGGAGGAGGTAAAAAGACATGCCTGAGGATGGAAGGGTAAGGGTTAAAAGATGGATATGTATAGTTTGTGGAAGCGTTTTTGAAAATCACAGCCCTCCAATAAAATGTCCAAATTGTGGTGCGAGCAAAGAGGACTTTATGCTTGAAGAGGCTTTAATAAAAAAGAAGAAAAAATAAATATGCATCGTGTTCTTGAGGCATCAGGCAAAAAGGTCATACTTTTAGGTAATGAGGCGGTTGTGAGAGGTGCATTAGAGGCAGGCGTAGGGTTTGCAACAACATATCCTGGTACACCTGCATCAGAGATTGGAGATACATTTTCTGAAATTGCAAAAGAGGCAGGTATTTATTTTGAGTACTCAGTCAATGAAAAGGTGGCAACAGAGGCTGCAGCAGGAGCTGCATGGTGTGGTGTACGTTCTCTTGTTTCATTCAAACATTTTGGTTTGAATGTTGCAGCAGATTCGGTGTATCCAATTGCATTTCATGGTGTAAAGGCAGGTATGGTTATAGTTGTTGCCGATGACCCTGGTTGCTGGTCATCAGGTCAATCAGAACAAGATAGCAGATGGTATGCCCGACTCATGCACATCCCAATGCTCGAGCCCTCAAACCCTGAAGAATGCAAGAGCTTCACAAAGCTTGCATTTGAGCTTTCAGAAAGATTTGGCATCCCTGTTTTTATTCGACTTACAACACGGGTTAGTCATGCAAGTGCAGGTGTAAGACTTGGAAAGATTGTCAAAGGGATGACAAAAGGGAGATTTGTAAAGGGTGATGAGAAATGGCATAACATGCCACCAAGGATTCTTACAAGGCATAATGAGATAAACAAAAAACTGGCTGAAATCAGAGAATGGGCAAAGGAAAAGGGCCTCAATCAGATCTACTATAAAGGTTCAGAAAAACAGTTTGGAATAATTGCAAATGGGGCTGCATTTAACTATGTCATGGAATCACTAAAATTGTTTGGGCTCAAGATTCCTGTGCTTAAGCTAAACATGACATGGCCTTTTCCAGAAAAAACAATTTCAAGATTCATAAAAGGTCTTAAATCAGTTCTGATTGTCGAAGAGCTTGAGCCAATAATAGAAAAAGAAGTTGAAGGGATAGCAAAGTCTGTTAATCCAAAATTAAAAATACACGGCAAGGATATATTGCCAGAATTTTGCGAATTAAGACAGGAGACAGTTGACAATGCCCTTGCAAGATTAACAGGGGCGAGGCAGAAAATAAAAGACCTCGAGATTAGTGGCAAAAATCTTTCGAAGATAGAATTTCCGAAAAGGACACCAACACTCTGCCCTGGCTGTCCACACAGAGCAACTTTTTGGGAGGTAAAGGCAGCCACAACATCTGATACGGTGTTTGGTGGTGATATTGGTTGTTACATCCTCGGCATACACAAACCGATTGAGATGCAGGATTTCATCATCTCAATGGGTGCAGTACAGGGTCTTAGCCATGGTATCAGTAAGGTGTCTGATAAACAGCAGGTTGTGGCATTTATCGGTGATAGCACATTCTTCCATGCAGGCATACCAGGGCTCATAAACATAGCATATAATAGCTCATCACCTCTTGTCGTTGTGCTTGACAATTTTGCAACTGCCATGACAGGCCACCAACCACATCCAGGGACTGGCGAGACGGGTATGGGTGAGCAGGTAGAAAAGATAAAAATAGAAGACATAGCTACTGCATGTGGTATAAAGGAGATTGCTGTGATTGATATCTGGGATGTGAAGGGTAGCATTGCAAAGATAAGGGAGATGTTACAAAAACCAGGGCCCAAGCTTGTCATTGCAAGAGGAGAGTGCAGGCTGCAATTTATGAGAAGGGCAAGACGGGCTGGTACAAAAATACCTACTGCAGAGATTGACCCAAAAAAATGCAGCAGATGCTCTGTTTGCGTCTATAAATTTGGCTGCCCTGCAATACATAGGGATAGGAAAAAGGATTTGTATTACATCGACCCTGATATGTGCTGGGGATGTGGTGTGTGCATATCTGTATGCCCATTCAGTGCAATATCTTTCAAAAAGGAGGAAGGGGATGAAAGCAAAACTACTTGATGAATATAACATTGTGGTTGTTGGTGTAGGTGGGCAAGGGCTGTTAACGTTAGCAGGTGCTATTGCACGGGCTGCGCTTGAGCATGGCTATGAGGTTAGGGCAGCTGAATTACATGGACTCTCACAGAGATTTGGTTCAATCGAGACAAGCCTACGTTTTGGGAAAAATATCTATTCACCTATTGTTAGGCAAGCATCCGCAGACTTGGTAATTGCATTAGAACCTGCAGAAGCAATAAAGGCATGTTATTATGCAAGTCAAAAAACAGCATTCCTTCTCGATACAAAACCAATCGTGCCGAACATAATGTATCAGGAAGGGATAGAATATCCTAGTATAGATGAGATTAAAGCTCGAATAAATATATTTTCAAAAAAGATTATAACTGTCAATGCATCAGAAGATACAAAAGCGCTAACAGGCAGCACAATTCAAGCAAACATATATCTTCTTGGTAGGGCTGCTTCAGAAAGCCTGATACCTCTTAAAAAGGAATGGTTGATAAAAGGGATTGAAGAGGTTGTACCGCCTGCTACGGTCGAGGCGAATAAAAAAGTTTTTGAGGCAGGATGGAGAAGCAAGTTTAATTTTTGATTTTTTGTTGCTAAGCTTTACAAACCAGTTTTGAAAATATATGTTGTCTGATTGTAAGCTCCTCTACCTTCACAAATCAGCTCATTCTCAGATTTTATAATTTCAAAAAGATTATTCCTTTTTTGTTCGCATTCTTTTGTGTTACAAGGGAAGGAATCAGGAGTGAAAATTATATAAGAACTTGAATTTTTAAACTGGCGATATGCATCAAATGCGCCTTCCAAAGAATAATAACCTGTTATGCGATTATCAACATATTTTGCTATCAAGGGTGTTGAACTTAGAATATGACCTGGGCCCAGCTGACATTCTGTCAATATATTCGGTTTTTCAATCTGCATTGTATTCAAATAATATCCAATTATACCGATTGAGGCTATTGATAGCGCAATCATTAATGGGAGCAGATTTTTAGATTTCATTTTTGAAAACTTTTCAGCAAATCCGTACGAGCTGAGTAGTGCCAGATAGGGTGTAAATGGAATTGCAAACCGTACATCTTTATGCACTAATAATGTAAAATAACTAAAGAACAAAAGTAGACAAACGACCAAAATGTTCAAATCTTTTTTAAGCCACAATTTTTTCTTGAAATAAAAATAAAAACCGGCAATTGTGAAAATAAAAAACAAATTCTGGACTGGTAGCACCCAAAAATAAAAACTAACACCTAAATCATACAACCAAAGATATTCTCCATACACTGCTTCTACAGCATAAGGAAATGGTGCCAAGGCTGAGCCATATGTTATTTGGTTAAAAACAAAATATGGGATCACGATACAGAATCCTATCAAAAAACTTGCTATCGACTTAATTTTTTTCCTTTTTAAAAAATCAAGAAATAGCAAACAAATAATCGCCAAAAATACAAGACCTTGAGGGAATCTTGTTAGGAAGGCCAAACCAGCAGCCAAACCAGAAAAGATAGGCTGTTTCTTAATAAAAAACCATATTGCTACTAGAGCAAAAAAAGTTGATGGGATATCTGTAAGCAAAGAAAGGGAGAGAGAGAAAAATATTGGTGTAATTGACAAAATTACTGCAGCTAATAAACCAACCCTTTTATTAAAAATCTCTTTTCCAATCAAAAAAACCATAAAAATACAACCTATGGAAAACAGTAAAGCAATTATATGACCAATTAAAATCACATCTTGCCCAGCAAACCAAAAAAAACCCAAAATTACAGGTATTAGTAGTGGTCTGATAGGTTCCCAAAGTCCGGCCTGACCACCCGAATAGAGCCATTTGCCCATTCCTATGTAAACAGATTCATCCCAATCAACAAGAGGCCATCTTGCTAAAATAAAAAATTGTATGACAGAAAAAACCGCTATCAATAAATATACATTTTGATCAAGTCTGATCATATCTATCTAGGTAAATTCATTTTTAATATTATAGCCAAAATAATATGTCTTAGGATAACAAGTATAAATGATGCTATAAAAAACACAGACCACACATAATTACCAAAGTAAAAACCAATTTGTTTATAAAAAGTATAATGATAGGTAATGAAGAAAAGGATAGCTATGTTAACTATTTCTAAAGAATAGAAAAATTTCAAACTGGGTCTAAAAAGAACATAGAAAGGTAATAACCAAAGAAGATATTGAGGAGAAAAAACACTATTGAACAAAATAAATATTAAAAGCAATAAAAAACACAATTTTGCATATGAAACAAAACGATATTTGATTAGTATTAGAAAATAGAAAATTCCGATAAATGAAAACGTTAAAATTGATATTATATTTCTGTTTACTGGACTGAGGGCTATAGGTATAAACCAAATAGAATCTGGATTTGGGCCTCTTGAAAAATGAAAATTAAATATATTCCACCAACCAGAAAAATTTATTATCATAAAACCTAAATTTATCGCAAGAAATACGCTAATAAAAGTTATTAATATTTTGAAAATATGATTTCTAGATTTTCCAAGAAAAAGTGGTAAAAGAAATAAAATTGGAAAAAATTTGGCACAAAAACCTAATGATAAAAAAACAGAAGCACATGTAAATTTTTTTCTTTCAGACAAATACAGGGCTATAGCAGTAAACATTACTGCTATTATATCCCAATTGTAAAAAAGGAACCAAATAAAAGAAGGTGCTAAAACCCAAAAAATAATTAGATATTTTTTATCAATTTTCTTTAAAATAGCAATTTTATACAATACAAATGATGTTATAATAGCAAAAACACTCAGAACAGTCAATGACAGAATTAGATACCATTTCTCACCACCCAACTGACCCATTACATGTATGAATAAACCTGTCAAAACAGGATATTCAATTAATTTGTTCACGTATGGTAAGCTTGGGTCAACTGCTATTTTTTGGAATTGCCCTATATCCGTATATCTTACAAGTCCTGGGATTTCAGAAAACAGCTCACTTTTTAAGAAAAAACTTGCCATGCAAGCCAAAATGGTAAGTACTATTATATGAGTTAATCTCATTAGAAAAAGTCCTCCAGTATTTTTAATAGATTTTGGTTGATTATGGTGTTTACAGGAATCACTAGCAATAAAAAAATAAACAGAATTGAAGCAAAAATTGTTATGTGCCAATCCATAATTTATTTTTAATGTTTGCGAATTATTAATATGCTCTGGGTAACAGTTCTCAATTATGTGGTATGGTATATATTTATTTTTTTAGCAATATTTTGGCTTTTGGTTTTGCTCAGAAACAGACATGGTCTGAAAAAAAGACAAAAGCTATCACATTATCCAAGTGTTACAGTTCTGATACCTGCACATAATGAGGAGAAAACTATCGCAAGGACCATAAAATCTGTGCTAAGCCTTGATTGGCCAAAAAATTTACTTGAGGTAATAGTGATAAATGATGGCTCAACTGACAAAACAGCAAAAATTGTAAGGTCTTTCAAAACAGTGAAGATGATTAACAATAAGAAAAATATAGGCAAAGCAGCAAGCCTAAACAAAGGCATAAAAGCAGCAAAAGGAGAGCTTATCGCATGCATAGATGCCGATTCAATAGTGGAGAAAAAGGCTTTAAAAAAAATGGTCCCATTCTTTTCAGACCCTGATGTTGCTGTAGTCACACCTGCATTGAAGGTATGGAAAACTTCAAATCTACTTGAAAAGGCTCAGCATGCCGAATATTTTCTGAACATATTTATGAGAAAGATGCTTGCACTTATAGATGCTGTGCATGTCACTCCAGGTGTTTTTTCTGTGTACAGAAAATCTGTTTTGAGAAAGGTTGGTGGCTTTGAGCCAGGAAATCTCACAGAGGATATGGAGATTGCGCTTAGGATACACAAAGCGGGATATAAAATAGAAAATAGCACGGATGCATCCTCTTATACTTTATGTCCTGCAAAAATGAAAGAGCTCTTTGTACAAAGGATAAGATGGTATAGGGGCGCAATTGAAAACTCGATAAAATACAGATCTATGTTCTTCAATCCAAAATATGGCAATCTTGGTCTTTTCTTTCTCCCTTTAAATTTCATTGCAATCATTTCAATCATAGTCCTTTTCTTTATTATACTCAACAACGTAATTAATTGGATTTCAGGTATTGCATGGAAAGCATTACTAATTAATTTTGATATCAAAACAATGGCTGCGACTATAAATCTTCCTGAGATCTTGGCAAATATGCTCAATACATCTTTTATATTAGCTATAATCAGTATTATAATCGCATCTGGCATTCTATGGTTTTCGTTCAAAATGTGCAGATCGTCTATAAAACATAACAAATCTGGTTATCTTTTTTACATATTAATGTTCCCTCTTATAATGATGATATTCTGGGCCTTTGCACTGATTGAAACAATCATAGGTAAAAAAAGGAGATGGTAGATGGCAAAAAAATCAAATACAGGGCTTATCATATCAGCAGCAATTATCGCAGCTCTACTCTTTTTAGCAGGTTTTGGAATTGGATACACATTAAACATGTTTAGACTTTCAGATATAGAGAGAAGAAGCCAAGAAATGTCCACAACTATTCAAAATCTTCAGCTGCAATTTCTCTTCTTTGATGTGTTTGGAAAGAATGTAAGTTGTCCTGTGCTAAAGGATATTATGAGCTATACTGTGAAGGAGTATGAGAGGATAGGAGGCAAGCTTGCTAACAAAGAGCTTGAACAGTATAGTAATTATGAAATGCTCCTAAAGGATTATTACATATCCTCTATAAACTATTGGCTCATGGCAAAGAAGCTTGAACAATTATGTGGTCCTGTACACAAAACAGTGCTATTTTTTATATCTAAGAGCTGTGACCCAATGATACCAAATCCGTGCGATGACCAGGCATTTGTTTTGTCATACATGAAGCAACAGATCGGAGATGAACTACTTGTATTCACAATCAGCGCTGATATACAAGAACCTGCCATAAAAGCCCTTATAAACTACTATAATATCACAGAGTATCCAAGTATCGTTGTAGATGAAAATGTTTATAGTGGTTTTCAGAACCTTGAAAAGCTTAAAGATATTTTAAAATAGTCTATGCCAAGGTTTTTCAAGTTTTGTCTTGTTGGTCTTTCAGGCATTTTTATAAATGAGGGTTTATTATGGCTTTTTACAGAATGCTTTGGAATTTTTTATCTAATCTCATCTTTGATAGCAATCGAGTGCTCAATCATTTCAAACTATTTTTTAAATGAATTTTGGACTTTTAGGGATAGAGGTGGAAAGGCTTCTCTGAAAAGGTTCCCCAAATTCAATCTCGTTTCTTTTGGAGGTCTTCTAATAAATTTTTCAGTGCTATTTCTCTTAACAGAGGCAGGAGTACACTATCTCCTCTCAAACCTATTTGGTATAGCACTTGCAACGTTTTGGAACTATTTCTTAAATCTTGGATGGACATGGAAAGAAGATATAAAAAGAAATATTACTGAAATAAGGAATCCTTATTATTCTATCATCATCCCAACATACAATGAAAGGGATAACATAAAAGGCTTAATAAAAAAGATATTACAGACAATGACGGGAAATAGATTTGAAATTGTAATTGTTGATGATAACTCACCAGATAGGACAGCAGATGTTGTGAGAGAGATGCAGAAAAAGAACAAAAACATAAAACTTGTATGCAGGAAAAGGAAAGCAGGCCTGTCTTCGGCTGTGCTTGATGGCTTCAAAAGGGCAAAGGGAAATATTTTGGTGGTGATGGATGCTGATTTTTCGCATCCACCTGAGAAATTAAGGGAGATTTTGGTATATACAAAAAATCATGACATAGTCATAGCCAGCAGATATATCAAAGGTGGTGATATTGAAGGATGGGGTATAGGAAGAAAGATTATATCAAGGGTTGCAACGCTTCTTGCAAGGCCACTAACATATGTTAGCGATCCAATGTCAGGATTTTTTGCAATAAGGCGATCAAGCCTTCCAAAAAAACTGAGCCCGAAAGGTTTCAAGATACTTCTTGAGATTTTAGCAAAGGGTGATTACAAAATAAAAGAGGTGCCATATGTTTTTGTGAATAGAAAAGCAGGTAAGAGTAAGATGGGTACAAAAGAGATTCTGAATTATATCGCACATTGCATGGCTCTTTATAAAGATAAATTACTCAAAACATAAACTTTAAATGGCAAAATTTTTCATCACAACACCGATATATTATGTTAACCGTACACCTACAATAGGAACTGCATACACAACCATTGCTGCAGATGTGCTTGCGCGATGGCATCGTTTAAAAGGGGATAATGTATTTTTTTTAACAGGTCTTGATGAGAATAGTATAAAGACACTTCATGCAGCAGAAGAAAAGGGTTACAAAGATATACAGAAGTATGCCGATGACATGGCAAGACAGTGGGTTGAGATATGGAAAAAGTTGAATATAAGCTATGATGGCTTTATTAGGACTACAGAAGATAGACATAAAGGTGTTGTGGTTGAATTTTTCAAGAAAGTATATGAAAAAGGTGATATCTATAAAGGGACATACAAAGGCCTTTATTGTGAGGGTTGTGAGGCATTCCTGACAGAATCTGAGCTTGAAGGTGGGCTGTGTCCATTACACAAAAAAAGACCAAAAGAGCTTTCTGAGGAAAACTATTTTTTTAGGCTTTCAAAATATCAAAAACAGATTCTGAATTTTATAGAGAGCAATCCTGATTTCATACAACCAGAGAGCAGAAGGAATGAAGTAATAAGCTTTCTGAAATCAGGCCTTAAGGATATAAGCATATCAAGACCTGGTCTGAGATGGGGCATACATCTTCCGATAGATAAAAACCATAGATTTTGGGTATGGTTTGATGCACTTCTAAACTATATCTCTGGTTCTGAAGGGAGATGGCCTGCGGAACTGCACCTTGTTGGAAAGGACATTATTAGATTTCACTGTATAATTTGGCCTGCAATGTTAATGTCTGCTGGTTATCAACTTCCGAAAAAGGTTTTTGCCCATGGCTTTCTCACAACAGGAGGACAAAAGATATCAAAGAGTCTTGGTCATGCCATCGAGCCTTTGTATTTTGCAGAAAAATATGGTCTTGATGTCTTAAGGTATTTTCTTATGAGGCATGTCCCATTTGGCGAGGATGGGGAATTCTCAGAAGAGGCATTGATAGAGAGGCTGAATGGCGAACTTGTTGCAGATCTTGGAAATCTTGTTTATAGGGTTTTGACCTTGGCTGAAAGGTTTGATGGAGAAATAAAGGGAAAGGATGAACTTAGCAGTAGGCTGAATTTTGAAAAGATAGATGGATATATGGAAAGGTTAGAATTCCATCATGCACTTGAAGAGATATGGACATTCATTAAAGCAGTAAATAGATATGTAAATGAAAAGGAGCCATGGCGGTTGAAAGGCAATGACTTGGCAAATGTACTGTATAATCTTTTAGAATCACTAAGAGTGATAGCAATCCTCATATATCCTTTCATGCCAGGCACGGCTGAGGGCATATGTCAGCAGCTTGGGATTAGACTTGGGACATTTTCAGAACTGAAATTTGGCAAATTTAAAGGAAAGCCTAAAAAAGGTGAGATGCTTTTTAAAAAGCATGGTCAGTAAAACACAAAGATTACAATAATTTTAAAAACTTTTCGGAGCAAGTTTAAAAAATTTTTCTTTAACATTGAAGATGAGGTATCTTATATTTGGAGATATTCACGGTAAACATCTGGATGTGCTGGAAAAGACTTTAAATTCAGAAAAGCCTGATATGATAATATGCCTTGGTGATTTTGATAACACAGATGTTGTGAGACAATGGATTAAGATACAGAAAAATTATCCAGCTTTGACTGTTCCTGGAAATCATGACCATGCTATACTTAAGGCCATTCCAATATGGACATCTATATGGGATGTATCAGAAGATGAGGCAGAAGAATACACTCAAAAGCTTCACGAAGATTTGCATTCTGACAAGGAATGTCTGAATTTTATAAAATCACTTATTTACGGAAAAACAGAATCTAAAGAAGATAATGCAGAGTATTTCATATTTAATCAAGTATCTGAAGATCTCAAAAGATTCGAAAATATATTGTTCTCCGACAAAGAATACTCTAATTTTATAAAAACAGGTGTTTACAAAAGAACGTATATGTTAGAAAGAAAAATTAGAATAGGAAATAAAAACACTGTAGTGGTTCACGGTGGTTTTGCAGGTGATATTAATAGCTGGTCAGAATGTCCAGAAGAGTACAGGCCACTTTGGTATAGGATTAGGGAAATTCAACATGCAAAGGAAAACTTTGAAGAGATGGAGAAAAGAGGATATGAGCTTATGATAAGAGGACATGACCATATGCAACAATGTATAGCAAAAATAGGGAATAATATCATAAATTTTGAAGGCAATATTTCTTTTTGCACAATTGAAGAGGGTCTGTATATCATAAATCCTGGTGCCTATTTTGATGGGGATTATGCGATTATGGATGTTAAGGATAATATTGAGGTGAGATTCAAAAATCTGAGATAATAAGCTAAATTTTTTATTAAAATCTGCCTAATAGCTATGTTTAATAAGGTATATCTAAATATATATTTTCATTTACCGAAAATGCTTTAAATAGCCTGGGACAATTCTATATTGCCATATATTGTATGGCTAAACTTAAAAACGCTATATATAGTAGGTATGAGATGTCCGTTCTGCTTTTCAGGTGAGACTAAGGTCCTGGATAAGCGTGAAGTAGGCAAAGGAAATAAACGAAGGCGAGAGTGCCTAAAATGCGGGAAAAGATTTACAACTATTGAAAAGCTTGAAGGTTCTATCGTTACCCAGATCAAAAAGAGGGATGGCAGGATTGTGCCGTTTGACCAGGAAAGGATAACAGAGGCTATATGGAAGGCTGCACAGGCGGTTGGTGGTAAGGATAAGGAATTGGCAAAGCGGCTTTCTGACCAGGTTGTTAGGACGATCGAAGAAAAGTTTGGTGGTGTAACAATACCAACCGTTGAGCAGGTACAGGATATTGTTGAAAAGGTGCTTGTTGAGAATGGTCATTATAAAACAGCCAAAGCATACATCCTCTACAGGGAACAAAAGGCAAAGATAAGACAAACAAAGGACGTTTTTGTAGATGTTGAGCAAACAATCGATAGCTACCTAAAACAATCAGACTGGAGAGTTAGGGAAAATAGCAATGAAGCGTACTCTTTTTCAGGCTTATTGTTATATGCAGCAGGAAAGGTTATGGCAAATTACAATCTTACAAGAATGTATACACCTGCAATAGCAGAGGCACATAAAAAAGGATATTTCCACATTCATGACCTTTCACATGGCGTGATTGGTTATTGCTGTGGTCATAGTCTTAAAAATCTGTTGCTTTGGGGTTTTGGTGGTGTGCCAGGAAAAGCAGACTGTAAACCTGCAAAGCACATGTCAACTATTGTGCATCAAATGGTCAATTACATCGGCTGTCTGCAGATGGAATTTGCAGGTGCACAGGCATTTAATTCTGTTGATACGTTGCTTGCACCTTTTGTTCGAGCCGATAATTTGAATTACAAGGAAGTAAAGCAGAATATGCAACAGCTAGTCTTTTCTCTAAACATACCATCAAGATGGGGTTCACAGTATCCATTTAGCAATCTCACATTTGATTGGACAGTACCAAAGGACCTTGTTGATCAAAAGGCTATAGTTGGTGGTAAGGAACAGCCTTATACATATGGCGAGCTACAATCTGAAGTAGATATGATAAACAAGGCATTTCTTGAGGTTCTGATGGAGGGTGATGCAAATGGTAGGATATTCACATTTCCCATACCAACATATAACATTACGAAAGGATTTGATTGGGAAAGCGAAAATGCCCAACTATTGTTCGAGCTGACAGCAAAATATGGCAGTCCGTATTTTCAGAATTATGTTGGTTCTGATCTCGATCCTGGCTCAATTCGTGCAATGTGCTGTAGATTGAATATAAATCAAACAGAGTTACTGAGAAGGCCTGGTAATATGTGGGGCCCTGGTGACAGCACAGGCAGCATAGGTGTTGTAACGATAAATTTGAATAGGCTTGCCTATGAGGCAAGGGATGAGGCTGAATTTTTTGAGAAATTAAAACAGTACATGTTGCTTGCAAAGGATAGTTTAGAGATAAAGCGAAAGGTTATTGAGCAAAATCTTCAGAACAATCTCATGCCATATACAAGGCGTTATCTTGGCACATTTGCAAATCATTTTTCAACAATTGGTCTTTGCGGCATGAACGAAGCATGCCTGAACCTATTAGGAAAGGACATAGCAAGCCCTGAAGGCAAGGAGTTGGCAATAAAGACGCTGAAATTTATGAGGGATATGCTTACTGAATTCCAAAAAGAAACAGGAAATCTTTACAATCTTGAGGCAACACCAGCTGAGAGCACATCATATAGACTCGCTCGACTTGATAAGCAAATGTATCCTGATATCATAACAGCAGGAAAGGATGTGCCATATCTGACAAACTCTACACAACTTCCTGTTGATTATACAGATGACCTGATATTCGCGCTTAGGCATCAGAATGACATTCAGCCGCTCTATACAGGTGGAACAATATTTCACACATTCCTTGGCGAGCGAATATCAGCAGAAGCAGCAAAGAAGATTGTAAGGTACATATCTCATAACACAAGGTTACCATACTTTTCAATTACACCAACATTTTCAGTATGCAAAGACCATGGATATGTGGCAGGTGAACACTGGAAATGCCCTGTTCAAACAAATGGGCATACATGCGGCAAGCCCTGTGAAGTTTTCAGCCGAATAGTTGGCTATTTCAGACCTGTGCAGATATGGAATGATGGCAAGCGAGAGGAATTTGGGCAGAGAAGAACATTTAGGATTGAAAATTTTTAGTAAAATAAGAGCTTGCGAAGTTATTATTCTATTTCTGATATCAAATTTAATCCATTTATAAATGCCTCAACACTTGCTACAACTATATCTGTTCCAACACTGTTTGCAGTAAAAATTTTTCCTTTACTTTTTAATTTTATATCAACTCTCACAGCTGCATCACTTCCTCCAGTAATTGCATCAACATGATATTCTAAAAATTCAAATGGAATATCACTGCAGATATTTCTTATCGCATTTATTGCAGCATCAACAGGTCCATCACCTGTGGCTACAGCCTTTTTTTCTACTTGTTTTTCTCCATCAGTTATCAGTAATGTAACTGATGCCATTGGTTGTGTTACATATCCAGAAAAAGCAGCAAGTCCTCGCAATATAATTTTTTTCTTCCTTGAGATATGCAAAACACTATCAGCAACTTGTTTTACATCATAACTTGTTAGTCTTTTACCTTTATCAGCCATACTTTTTAATTGACTGCAAATTTCATTTATTTTATCTTCACTAACTTTAATTTTCATTTCTGATAAAATGCTTTTTATGGTATCTTTTCCCATCAGTTTACCAAGAACAAATTTTCTTTCTGTATTGAAAATTTTTGGGTTTATAGATTCATAAGTTTTAGGATTTTTTATTATCCCATTAACATGAATTCCTGCTCCATGAGTAAAAGCATTTTCTCCTACAATTGGTTTATTTTTTGCAATACCAATTCCAGTAATTTTTTCAATTAATGATGACGTTTCTAATATTTTTTTGAAATTTATTTTTACATCATAATTATAAAGAAATTTTAAAGCCGCTGAAACTTCTTCTAATGCTGCATTTCCTGCTCTCTCCCCAAGCCCAATCATTGTTACATCTACTATATCAGCGCCATTTTTTACTGCAGCTAGTGTATTTGCAGCTGCTAAACCGAAATCATCATGACAGTGAACACCTAATAAAATTTTTGCCTTTTTACTATTCTTTTCATCTTTTAATACTTGGAAAATTTTTGAAATTTTTTCTGGTGTTGCAATCCCAACTGTATCCGCAACAGTAAAGCATTCAACATCCAAATTTATAGCCAAATTTATAATTTCTTTTAGAAAATTTATATCTGTTCTTGAGCCATCTTCGCAGCACAAATCAACTTTTAAATTATTTTTTTTACAAAATTTAACGCATTCTAAAATTTTTTCTTTTAATTTTTCTCTTGATATCATCAACTTATACTTTAAATGTAATTGAGATGTAGGTGCGACCAAAAATATCCCGTCAACACCACATTCCAGTGCATAATTAATATCTTTGATATTAAGTCTTGAGAAACTAAAAATTTGTGATTTTAGATTACTCTTAACAATTTCTTTAATTGCTTCTCTTTCCCCCTCACTTGCCACTGCTGAGCCAGCTTCAATAGCATCAACATTTAATTCATCGATTGCCTGTGCTATTTTAACCTTATCTTTAACACTTAATGCTATTCCAGGCGTTTGTTCCCCATCTCTTAAGGTGGTATCTAAAAATTTTATCACTTTCATACTATTTAAGATAAAATTGTAAAATTTAAATTATTCTTTTTGATATTGCCTTTACCAAGTTTTCGCCATCTGCTTCTATTCCTGTATATGCAAGTTCATAAATATAACATAAATCCTGCTTAATTTCCCTAAGGGGTTAAATATTTAAATTTTACTTCTCATAAGTAATAATTATGACAATCACAGACCTAACAAAGGTTAGAGCAAGAAGGCCTCTAGAACAAGCTATAATCTTAAATAGAGCAATAGAGAGGACCTTTCCCGTGTCCAAAGAGCCTGATGAAAGCGAGATTTTAGATCCAAGATATGTAGTTGCAGAGATATGTCCACACGAAGGAAAAAAGCTTGTCAAGATTGTAAAAAAGGAAAGGGAACTCGATTTTAAAAACATGGTGTTAGCAGAAGGTATAAATCAAGAAGGCAATCTTTTAAAGCTTTATAATGATAAGCTTGAGTTTCTTAACAACATAAAAGGCATGCTTGGGGCAAAATATGATGAGATGAGAGAGGAAGTAAATAATTATTATAATCAACTTGAAAACCTTTATAAAAAATATGATTTTTTGTTTAGGGGCGGAAGTGCTGTAGAAAATTTTACAATAAAAACATTCACAAATGAGAAAAAAAAGACATTGGAAGAATTTGATAAGAAAAAAGACAGATTTCATAAATATTTGTTCAGCCAGATTCAACCTGAAGTTGCAGAATGGATTAAAAATCATCTTGAATGTGTACTTCTTCCTGGTGTTGTGCTTGGTAGAAGTAAAGGTTGTGATATTGTCCTGCCCGAATCTGATAATACAGTTTCAAGGGTTCATGGGATGATAGAAAAAGAAAAAGATAGGATAGTTTACAGACATTTAGGATGGCATGGAACCAAGGCGATAAGATTTTGTGCAGATAAAAAAGGTAAATTTGGATACATCCCTGATGAGATTGATTCTGGTATGCTGATAAATCTAAATGAATTAAATCACCAGCTATGCTACATATTTCCAGGTATAATAAGTTCAAAAATTGCTAGCGATGCAAAGAATATGATAAAAATTATATATGGTTACGAAAACCCTCTATCATATATTGCTATAGAGAAATGGCCCATTGATGCTGAGCCCAACAAGGATGTGAGGAGGTTTGGCTATGTCAAGTGATACAAAAGTTGAGATAAGAAAAAGCAATTTCAATTTTAGGGAAGGGATATTAGAAAATCCAACTGATGTTTATGTTTATTTTTCAACAAGACTGATAAGAGAAAGAGGGGATACATCATATTGTGTAAAAAAGGGGGAATGGTCCTATCCTATGTCAAATGGAAAGATTATACACATGAATCTAAAAAATATTGCAAGAAATAAAAAACTTGTCATAGGAAGAACCAAAAAGCCATTTCCAAGTATAGAAAATAATTATCTTGGTCTAGAAAACAGTGAAAAAATATCTGCAATAAACGAGACAAATAATGCATTGCAATATCTACCCGATTTTGAAACAAGGAATTATGAAGAGCTTATACTCGAATATCTGAGAGATAATTTTTATGTCCCAACAGAGGATATAGATATACCGCTAAATTGGTTTAATGATGATGGGATAAGCAGAAGGCATGGTGAGTTTTATTTTTTGAGGAGGGATAACAAAACAGGATTATATTTTTATGATATGAGTAGGAATGGTGTGATGTTGTGTGTTAAAGGGGATAAGAAAAAACTGGAAGAATTCATTGATGAAATTGTCAGGGAATACTCAATAGACAGACAAGAAGGAATTGAGGATTTGATAGAGCCAGACCAATTCAATTCTTATATAAACAGAATTGGTGATATGGCAACAAAAAATCAGCAAATAACAGTTTACAGCATAATTAACAATACAGTTTTTACAGAAAAGTATATGCCACATATAGAAAGTGAAAAGATCCAAAGATTATATCATTTACCAATATTGCTTGATTTTGAAAATAGAAACTATAGCATGCTTTTCTTAGGTTCGGTGAAGGATAAAAACTACAAAAACAGATTGATAATTTCAAATACCCCTTTAAAATTTTAGGATAAATATTTAGATGATACGTGGTATACAAAAAGTATCTTTTATTGATTGGCCTGGAAAGGTATGTACAGTGCTGTTTGTCGGAGGATGTAATTTCCGGTGCCCATTTTGCCAAAATCCAGAACTTGTGCTAAGCCCAGAGAACTTGCCAAATATAAGTGAGGATGAATTGATGGTATTTCTTAAAGAGAGGCAGGGATGGATAGATGGCGTTTGTATAACAGGAGGGGAACCAACAATATGGGCAGGACTACCACAGTTAGTTCAAAAGATAAAATCACTTGGTCTTGGCATAAAGCTTGATACAAATGGGAGTATGCCTGATGTGATTGAGAAAATGATAGATAAAAAAATGCTAGATTATATAGCCATGGACATCAAGGGCCCGATTGAAAAATATGAAAAGATTACAAGGACAAATATTGATACAGAGAAAATAAAAAGGTCTGTTGAGCTAATCAGAAAATCTGGCATACCTTATGAATTCAGATCAACGGTGCTACCAAAACTGCACAGCAAGGAAGATATATTAAAGATAGCAAAATGGCTTAAAGGGGCTGAACGTTTTGTTCTTCAGCAATTCAGACCTGAGAAGACAATCGACCCTACATTTCAAGCTGAAAAGCCATTTACAAAAGAAGAGCTTGAGGAGTTTAAAAAGGCATTAAAACCATATTTTAAAATTATAGAGGTGAGAGCATGAAGAAAGGCATAACAAAGGATATGACCTTAGGAGAGATTGTGCGCAGGTATCCTGAGGTTTTGGATATCATGTTCAAATATGGCTTACACTGTCCAACTTGTCCTGTTGCTGCTATGGAAAGCTTGGAAGCAGGCGCAAAAGGGCATGGCATTGATGAGAGAAGATTGAATAAAATGCTCGAGGAAATGAATCTAAAAATAAAAAAGGGTAAGGAGAAATAGAATTATGTATTATATTGCAACAATCAAGGGAAAGGTGAGCGTGCATCCGAGCAAATTCGAAATGTCAAAAAAGGATGCCATCAAAACAAGCCTTGAGGAGAAGCTCGAAGGTTTGGTTGACAAACAAATAGGTATAATCCTTGCTGTCACGCGTGTTGGGGAGATAGAAGAGGCAAAGATATATCCAGGTAATGGTTCTTTACACTATCCAGTTGAATTTGATGTGCTTGTATACTATCCTGAGGAACATGAAATCGTGATTGGTGATGTTATAGATGTCACAGAGTTTGGCGTTTTCGTACGAATCGGTCCACTTGATGGAATGATACATGTTTCACAGTTGATGGATGATTTTGTTTCATTTGATTCAAAGAATGCAATGTTTGTTGGTAGAGAGACAAAATGGACCTTAAAAGAGGGGGATATTGTGAGGGCAAGGATAATATCTGTTTCGCTTGGCAAGGAATATAAAATAGGTCTGACAACACGCCAACCAGGGCTTGGTGGCTTACACTGGAAGGCAAGAAAAAAAGAGGTTGGAAAGCCTGTAAAAAAGGCTAAAAAGAGATAACATGGTAGAAAAGGAGAAGGTTTGTAAAAATTGCAAGATTTTTGTAAAGGGTGATAAGTGCCCTATCTGTCAGGGAACAGATTTTTCAAAGACATGGAAGGGGGTTGTTTATATATCTGACCCTGATTCTGAGATTGCAAAATTACTCGGGTTCAAGGTCCCTGGTAAATATTGCATTTGGGTTAAAACAAAGCCGGTGTAATCTTATTATTGAAAAATGGTATTTTTAATCTAATCATCAGGTAGGGCAAGCCCTGTTTGTATATGATAACCAAACATAACTTTGGTTAGGTATGATATTACTAGATTTTAGAAGAAATATAAACAAGTTTATAAAATAGCCAAACTATTAAAGAATATGAAACTTGAAGTTGTTCAGGAAAGGGACAATCCTATACTAAAAAGAAAGGAATTGCTGTTAAACATAGAACATACTGGAAAGGCAACACCTACAAGGGTTGAGTTACTCCCAGTTATAGCAAAACAGGTAAATGTAGATGAAAAGCATATTATCATCGATTATATAAGAACATCTACAGGCACAAATAACTCATTGGTTAAGGTACAAATCTATCAAAATATTGAGAATATACCAAGGGAAAAGACGATGAAAATGGCAAAGAGGACAAAGGTAAAGGCATCAGAGAAAACCGAAGAGGCTAAAAAGGAGGAATAAAATGGGAGAAAGGAAAGTAAAGAGAAAGGGAAAAAAGACGAGAAAAGGAAGAAAACATGAAGCAAGCAAGATTTACAAAATATACAAAATAGAGGCAGGAAAAATAAAGAGGGAAAGACGGACATGCCCAAGGTGTGGTGCTGGTGTTTTTTTGGCTGAACACAAAGGAAGGTTATATTGTGGAAGATGTGCATATACAGAGATTGAAAAAGGTTGATTATCTATTCCGTCCTATCACAATTCTTTTGTAATTATATATGCAAACACTTTCAAAAATATTTTTAAATTCATAAATCTCCTCGTTTTTCAAAATCTCAAATTCACTTTTTACTAATCTCTTTTCAACTTCATCAGCTGGAACATCTTCTTCTGTTGTGTAAACAATCACTATCCCATCTTTTTTCATATTTGGCTTGAGCGCATGTTCAATAGGGCCAAGTATGTATTCTCCATCAAGCTTCACACCGTTATAAAAATAATTCATCAATATATTTCTATTTGGTCCTGGTGCAAAGAGTGTTACAAGCCCAAACTTGTCTATGCCAAATTCATCGGCAATAGATCGAAGGTCATTTTGGCCATATATCCATTTTTTCTTAAATTCGATCTTATCATTATAGGTATGTTTAATTTTTTCCCATCTTCTCAAGTAGGTAGACTCTGGGTCACCATCAATGGCTATCAATTTTTTGATTTTTTTATCAAGTACTGACATCATAGCATCTGCATAAGGCATCCATCCACACCCAATATCACAAGCATATATATTGGATGGTATGAAAGGGAGATTCTTCGCAAGTATTTTATAAAATTTTTTATTAAATTCATTTAACACATTTTTTGACATAAAGATTTTTTAAGTAAAAGTTTAAATTCTTTCAAGCTCTTTGTAGGCATATGCATGTGTTTTTCCAGCAAGCAGCGCCTCTATCACTCTACATGCTGTTTCAAGTCCTTCACCTTCTCCAATCACAGCAACACTTGAACCATATACTGATACAAGTGTTCCGGTTGCACCTTCTATATAACGGCGTGCAGCGCCTGCCCTGCCTATAACTCTTCCCATAAGCCTTTTGATGCATTTCTCGCTTTCACCCTTTATGCTTATAATCTCAAGACGCCATCCTGGTTTAAGTAGATTATATGCCCGTTCAGGGCTGAATCCTCTTCCTATTGCTTTTGTTATGTTTGTTGCAATTTCAACGCCTTCTGCAGGGCCTGTTATCTCTATTGTTTCATCTTTTATATTTAATCTAACACCAAGCTTCTTTTGAATAAATTTTTTTACCTCTCCTTTTTTTCCAATCAGAACTGCAATCCTTTCTTCTGGTATTTTAACAATCTCTGATGCAAAAAGTCTTTTACCAACGAGTTTGTATTTTGTCATTTAATATAGCCTTTGTTCCTCAACCATGTTGCATGTGTTTTTGTGTATATCCACAGGATATCACCTTTTTCTGTGCTCTCCACTTCCCATGGCTCAATAAGTACGACATCACCAATATTTATGTTTGCTTTTTTTCTAAATTTTCCTGGTATTCGGCATATCCTTTTGTAGCCATCTGTACATGCAACTTTAAATCTCGAGCCGAGCATCTCCTCTATCACACCCAAAACTTGCCTACCTTCTGGCAATCTCACCCTTATGGGTTCTTCCTCTACCATATTTAATATCTATATCCAAGCATAAGTTCTATACTTATTGGTTGAAAGAAATCATCATCTATGATTTTGAAGAATACGAACTTTACAGGTCTTACCATTTCACGTGAACCGATGGAAAATCCATTTTTTGATGCTGCCCATATCACTACTGCTTGCAACAACTCATCATAGCCATCACATGTTTTTTCTGGCAGCCATGCTGTGCTATTGGTGAGCACAAGCCCGCCTGCATCATTTTCAAAAATCAATATCGACTTTGCATCTGTGCTTGCTGATACATTACTTGCAAAACTAAAATTCCATGGTTCAGGCCATGTTTGGCCTGTGCTATTTTTTGCTGCATGGAAATAGTTGTAAATAGGCCATTCGTGCTCTTTAGGGGTAATAGCCCAACTTGCATTTCCAGTATTTTGGCCTGACCAAGTTAATCCAAAAATATCACTTTGCACATCATCAATTTCAAATTCATTTGAAAAATCTCTTGCTTCAACCACAAACTTACCTTTATTTATAAAATCGCTTATTGCATCCTTTGTCAATCCATGGTTTCCAACAAGGAGAACAACCTGACAACTTCCTGTTAAACTTGTTATCGAAAATTGTATATGCTCTTTGTTTAATGTCTGCCCTCTTAACCTTTGTGAAGTCCATCCTTCATTGTTTGTGCACACAGCTATGCTTTCAGGAGGTGCACTGATGTTGATATGATAAACTATATTCTCTGGAAGGATTTGTTGCATTTTATATTCTATCTCTGTTCTATTAAGCCAATTTATACCAGAGGCATCAAGGCTGAAGAGCATGTCCCATCCAAGAAGCTTTAGTTTTGCCTTTTCCCAATCTGATGTAGTACTTGGAAGGAATGAGAATTGAGAGAGGATTGTAAATAGCAACAATCCAATTATCATAACCTCAACAACATGTACAAAGCCTCTCATAAACATTTAAATATTGCAAATAATTATTAAAAGAGGTCAGAATGAACCTAAAAGCATATCTCAAATCAACTTTTGGAAAGGATATTTTTAGCCATTTAAAGAAGGATGATATTCTTGAAGAAAGAATAAGGGTTGAGAAAAGGATTGAGCAGATATCAAGGGATATAAAGGGCATACAGGAAAAGATAAGGCAACTCATGATTGATGCAAAAGGTCAACCAAGGGCATACAAGCTGCTGAATATACAAAAAATAAAGGCATTGAGAATGGAATCTAATACAAAGGCACAGGAGGCTGAAAAATACATAAAGGAGCTACAAATCCTTTTGTTACTTGATGCACTGAGAGAACATCAGAAGTTGAAGACGAAATCAGAGTTTATGGAAAAGGTGCTGAATTCTGATATAGAGCATCTTTCAGAGGTGCTTTTTACAGAGGATGTTAAGAATGCAGTGCGAGAAGGCAAGCTTGATGAAGTAAAAAACAGGCTCAAGGATATATTTGCAAAAGAAGAGATGCCAGTTGATGCAGAATCTCAAGAGCTTTTGAAAACGATTGAAGATCTCGAAGAGGTTGATGAGGAGACGGCTTTAAAGATTGCTGAGGAAAAGGCAAAAAATATTGCCGAGACACCTCTCAAGAAAAAGGAGCTTGAAGAGGAATAAAATAGGAATTTTATTTATTTTACTTTTTTTGAATATCTATATGAAAGGTGCAGGTGCAATGGCAATATTTGGCATAATCATGCTGATAGCTGCGGTTGGGGCAGTATTTCTTTCTATATGGGGGATACAAACAGGTCAAGCAAATTACTATTCATTCCTTACGCCAGCAGGGCTTTTTATGATGGGCCTTGTATGTATATTTTCAAAAGGATAGGTATTTGGTATCTATTTTATTATGTATTTTATCAGTGCCATCCTCATGTATACACCATTCTTTGATTGTTCAAAATATCGAGCCCTTGGGTCGCTGTCAATCTCTTTATCTATCTCATTCACTCTTGGAAGTGGATGTAATACGATCGAATCTGATTTCATATGATTTATCATCTCTTTATTTAACCTAAACTTGCTATATGCATCTTTTATTTCTTCAATGCCTTCAATATCTTTGTATCTTTCGAGCTGAAGCCTTGTTACATACAACACATCAAGTTCTGGAAGTATTTCTTTTGGTTCATCGATTTCGTAAAATTTAACCCCTGTTTCAGTTGCCTTATTTTTGAACCAATCTTTTATATCATTTTCTATGTTCAAAGGACCTGGAGAGATAAAATATAATTCGTTCTGCTTTTGTTGTGCAAGAAGGTATGCTAATGAGCGTACAGTCCTTGATTTTTTATTATCACCCATAAAACCAACTTTTAGACCATCTACCCTCCCTATCTCCCTGTTTATTGTATAGATATCAAGCAGAGACTGTGTTGGATGTTGGTTATCTCCATCACCTGCATTTATTAATGGTATGCGAGCATATTTTACCGCACGTTCTGCAGAACCTCTTTCAGGATGGCGCAGCACGATTATATCGCCATAATCGCTTACAACCCTTATCGTATCCTCCAGAGATTCCCCTTTGGCTGCACTTGAGAAGGCAGGTGCATTTTCTGTTGAAATATAACTTCCACCAAGCCTTGTCATTGCAGACTCAAAACTAAATCTGGTTCTTGTACTCGGCTCATAAAAAAGACTGATAAGGATTTTACCCTTTGCTATATCAACTGGTTTTTCTTCTTCACATCTTCTCCTCATCTCATTTGCTGTTTGAAAAAGTTCTTCAAGTATAGCCCTTTCTTTGAATTGCCTTGTATCGAGAATATGAGGATAACCTGTCCAGTATTTCATAATCTCTATTAAAGCATAACATTTTAAACCTTTTATAATAATTTATGGGAGACCTGCGTGAAAGCCTGTTAAAACAACAGCTTCATAAAGAGATTGCAACTGCTCGAACACTTGAGGCAGAGGGCAAACATAAAGAGGCTGCTTCTCACTATGTAAAGGCTGGTGCGATATACAGGCGTTTGGCTGTGAATTATCCAAAAGAAAAGGCAGAAGCTATGTTTTCTACTGCAATACAATATGAAAGTCTCGCAAATGTGATGAAAAACAAGGATGTGATACAGACCGCAAAAGAGACATCAGAAGGACTTTATGAAAAGTTAATGGAGAGCCTTATTGTTACAACAAAACCAGATACAGGATGGAATGATATAGGAGGATTAGAAGAGGCAAAAAAGGTGATAAAGGAAGCAATTATACTACCATTTATAAAATCAAAACCAGCATTTGTCAAGGCACCTCGCACAATTTTGCTCTATGGCCCACCGGGTACCGGTAAAACACTACTTGCAAAGGCTGCTTGCAACTCTCTTGATGCTGCATTCTTTGAGGCAAAGTCATCAAATCTGCTTTCAAAATATTTTGGTGAATCAAACAAGCTTGTGGCTGCACTTTTCGGAAAGGCAAGAAAGCTACAGCCATCTGTCATATTTATTGATGAGCTTGACGCGCTGGCTGTTTCAAGAGGCAAGGATACATCAGAGGCAGGAAGGCGTGTGCTGAGTCAGTTTTTACAAGAGATAGAAGGCTTTAATACATCAGAAGATAAGGTTGTGGTAATGGGTGCAACGAACAAACCATGGGACCTTGACGAGGCGATGATAAGTAGATTTAGAAGAAAGATATACGTGCCATTGCCAGACTATACAGCAAGATTAGATATATTCAGGATACATCTTCATGGTGCACAGTTAGCAAGCGATGCATTACTGCATGAACTGGCAAGAAAGACAGAGTTATGGTCAGGAAGAGATATCGCAAGCCTATGTGAAGAGGCAATCATGCACATGGTAAGAGAGCAAAACCCATCCTTGCATGACCTGAGTGGGGTTCAGATTGAAAAATATAATCTGAAAACGAGACCGATCACAAAACAGGACTTTGATTTCGCATTTAGCAAGATAAAACCGACAACAACACAAAAAGATATAGAAAAATATGAGAAATGGAAGGATGAATTTGGCGGTTAGACAAAGACCGAAAGTTTTATAAGGCTTAATTTTAATTATTAACTTGTGATAAAAATGAAAAAACAAGAAATCAAGTCTCAAGAAATCAAGTCTTTATATGAACAATGGTATAAAGAACATGTTTCAGGTGATGATGATAGAGGTTTGTATGGAATAGTATACTTATACTCTAAACAAAATTTTAGAGAAAAAATAAAAGGAATAGCTGATAATACAATTCCAGGACAGGGCCAATATATCAATGATGAAATGGACAAATTCCTCAAAGAAATTGAAAGAGTGGCTAAAAAATTAGGACATGTAAAGAATGCTGAATATATCTCACAAGCCATCAAAAAAATAGAAAATGATGATTAGACCTTCAGCACATCCTTTGTAAAATAATCATACAAAAAAATCCTGAAATTTTCATCCTTTCTTATAGACCTGAGTATGGTAGCAGTATCAAGAATTTTAAAGCCTTCAGATATAGCCTTTGCAATATGAGAAGGTATACCTTTTGCCATAAGTATATCTGTCTTGTCACTCAGGCTATCATTCAGTTTACTTTTTGCATCCTGAAAAACCCTTGGTATCTCAGCAACCCAATGTTCTTCTTCAACCATAATCCTGCCAAGTGGTCTGTACTTTTTGAGAAATTCACTTGACCTATCAAGGACAAGAACAGCAGGCCCATGTACCTTTTTAACAGCAGGGAGCTTTGGTACCTGAAGTTCAAAAAATAGTATCGCGTTCTGATCATTCAACATGGTATTCCAACCAGTCACCTGAAATTCGTATTCCTGCAAAATATCAACAATCCTCTTTGCACATCTACGCAATTGTGGCACAAGCACATCAGGTACCACATCAGGCCTTTTTATCACTAATCCGAGCAATTCAGTCCTTCTTGCTTTCAATATTTTATGTAATGTCGATACCTTGATGCTTAGTTTCTTTTTGAAGAAAAAACTTTCTGATGGTTTTTTGAGGAATGCCTTGCACACGCTTACAACCCTTATGAATTTTTCACAAGACACAACAGCTGCAACATTTCTTTTTGGGTCAACAGGGTCTATGACAATCAGTGGATGATTTGGGAACATTTTCTTTACATCCTCAGGATTTTTGTGATGCTTTCCTGGATCTATGATAACCTTTCCTGGTTCCCAGTTAGATGCTGCCTCAAGCCATTTTTTAAAGTTGTTATAATATACAATCATAAGCTCACAGAGATATCCTGAGAAGCCTTGCACAATCAAATCAGAACCATATATCCCATTAGCTTTTGCAAACTGTTTAAGTAACCTCACATCATTTTTTTGTTCTGGCTTGAGATTTGCAAGAAGCCATTGATTGTGAAAAGGCGTTCTGTCCACAGCTGATTTTATTTTCTCAGCTGATGCAACTTTATAGCATGGCACGATATCAACATCAAAGCCGTTTATGTTGGAACGCACATATGGATGCTCAGCGTATGCTATCTTGTATCTTCCTTTTAATCTTTTCACAATATCCGTGCCATATTCAAGGCCGAGCTTCTCAAGTTCCTGCCTTGGCACATTTTCTGGAAAAAGAAGGAAGATGTCAAATTCCTTTTTATCCTTCATCCATGTATCCCTGATGAATGAACCTGCAAGCGTGACATCTACGCCATGTGGTTTTGTTATATCCAATGCAGTGCGTAGCACCTTGTCTGTTATTTCTTTTATTTGCTTCTTTTCAGCAGGGGATGGTGTTATACGTCTCAGAACACGTTTTAAAATTTCATCCATATTTATTATTTTCAGTTAAAATAAACAAACATTTTAAACTAAAAATTATCTATTTTTTGGTGGCAACAAATATATTTAAATATGGTTGCTAAATTTTACTATGCTTGAAACAATGGTTTTTGACGAGCCAATTACAAAGCTTGCCTCAGAACCTAAAACTTGGGTTATGAATGGGCTTGAAGGGCTCATCGAACTTGCATGTAGATATCGGAGGATTCCTGTAGTTGACAGAGGAGGCAACTTTAACGGTATCATAACTACCACAGATATACTTCGGGGCATACGCGACATGAAAAACAAAAAAATTCAGGGTACATCAGCAAAAAATGTACCATCTCTAAATTCAGAATCAACATTTAAGGATGCGCTTTTGCTTTTTAAACAACATGGCAGGGGCGGGTATCCAATATTAGAGGGCAGGAAGCTTCTATCCATTATCACAGAATGGGATATGATAAAATGGATAAGAGATGCGACAGGGATTAAAGTGAAAGACATCATGACACCAAGGGTGATTGTAGCAAAAAGTCATTGGCCAAACCATGCGATTGTTGATGCAATGGCATTTGGGCCATATAGGAGGCTTCCAGTTGTGAAGAATGGCTTGCTGATTGGAATCCTAACACCTGCAGATTTGCTCAGCAGAGAAGGTAAAACAGCTGAGGAAATCATGACAAGGGATGTTGTAACAATAAAACCAAATAAAGATATAAGCGAGGCTGTAGAGATTATGAGAAAGAACAAAATTGGCGGACTTCCTGTGGTTGAACATGAAAGGATTTTGGGTATCATTACAGAAAGGGACATACTGGAGGCGATAGCATGAAAATGGAAAAATTGCTTAACGAAATGAAAGAATGTTTGGTGGTGGTTGAAGGCAAGAGGGATGCAAAGGCACTGGAAGCAATAGGATTAGATAATGTCATAACAATAAATGGCCAATCACTGCCAGCACTCATCTCAAGGATACAGAAAGAACACAAAGACAGAAAGGTCCTTATATTGACAGATTTTGACAAAAAAGGCAGGCAGATTTATGCTAAAATAACACGCATGCTTCAAGCATATAAAATACCTACAAATTCAGGTTTGAGATATGCCCTTAAAAGGGTTGTTTCAAATACTGGAAAGGTAAGGATTGAAGAAATAAAGGAGGTTGATTTGTATGGCAAAGATAGCGCCTACTTCAATAAAATATATCATCCGTGCTCTCTTCAAAGCGGATGGAGTTGTAGAGAAGCCTGATATAATAGGGGCTGTTTTTGGTCAAACAGAAGGATTAATGGGCCCTGAGCTAGACTTGAGAGAACTTCAAAAGACAGGTAGATTAGGTAGAATCGACGTTGTGGTAAAAACTGAAAAGGGTAAAACAGAAGGTGAGATTATCATACCTTCTGCGCTTGATGCATCAGAAACTGCACTCATTGCTGCTGCAATTGAAACAATTGATAGGATAGGTCCTTGCACTGCAGAGATAAGGATTGAGAGCATAGAAGATGTTCGGGCAACAAAAAGAGAGTATGTGATATCACGTGCAAAAGAGATAATGGAGAGATTTAAAACAGCCGCACCTGATATATCAAAACTATCCGAGGAGATAAAAGAATCAGCACGGGCCGGTGAAATATCATCATATTATGGCCTTCCATGTGGGCCAGATATACCAGAGACAGAGGAGATTATTGTTGTAGAAGGGCGGGCCGATGTCATAAATCTGTTAAGATATGGCATAAAGAATGCGATAGCAATTGAGGGCACATCTGTTCCAGAAGCTATAGTTCAGTTAGCAAAGGAAAAGAAAGTAACCCTTTTTATAGACGGCGACAGAGGCGGAGAGCTTATAGCAAAGGAGTTTGAACAGACGGCAAAAGTGGATTTTGTAGCTGTTGCGCCTGCAGGAAAAGAGGTTGAAGAGCTGACACAGAAAGAAGTTCTTAAGGCACTAAGGGACAAGATACCTGCTGAAAAATTTTTTAAAAAAGTCAAACCAGAACAAAAGATTGCACAAAAGGCATACATAAAAGATGCGGAATTTTATAAAAAAATACTTGAAGAGCTTGTTGGTACAAGGGCAGCATGTATATATGATGAAAAACTTAGGTTGCTTGGAAGGGTGCCAATCAAAGAGCTTGAGGGTAACTTAAAAACGATTGAAAAGCCATATCTTGTGATAATGGATGGCAAGATTGATTTCAGGACGGCATTGGCAGCAAGGCGTGCCGGTGTTAAGATCATTGTCGGCACTGATAAGGAACAAATAGGATTGCCGATAAAGATTATAACAAAACAAGAATTAGGATAGATTTTTAAAATTTTTTACAATAATAAAGAAAATGGTAGGCATACCATTGTATTCGGAAATAAGATTGCCACCAGTTTTGAACAATTTGCAGCTTGGTTCGTTTCTTTACTATTTGAAATGGCAAAATGATAGACATGATTTGGAGAGAATAGCAAACTCATTTAAAAAAGGAATTTCAAATCATCTGCTTGAGAAATCAAAGCCGCCAATAGAAGAGGTACTTGAATTTGGGGGATTAAAAATAAAGGTACTTTTGGAGGAGACAGAAGGTAGCATATCATATGAAAAGGTATTACAGGAATTAAAAAAATATTTAAATCACCTCACCGAGGAATGGCAAAACCAAAGACTTAAAAAGAATTATAGAACTATAGATGGTTCGCTTTATATTGATTTGAAATTGGTTGAAAAGAAAATTGAAAAGCTAAAATATGAAAACAAAAAGGAACCAGGTATAAGAACAGAGCTAAAACTTATTGAACCATTACCATCCATACCAGATAATATAAAATTTATATTTGAGCATGATTATTCAGTACCATCTGAAACAAATGCAAGATACTGGATGGAGAGCAATGAAATGCTATGTGAAGGAGAAAAAAGATGTATTGGATATTATGATGAGAGTGGCAATCGTGTTAAAAGGTTTAAAGAGATATTATACGAAGAATCGCTGAATCTTTTAGGAGAAGAACCAAAGCATCTTGTAAGAGTTCCATACGCATTTGATAGCATTATTTTTATACATCAACTTGAGCCAAGGGAAAGAAAAGAATATTCAAAGATTATTTCAGCACTATCCAAAAAAGCACCTAAAAATATAACTCAAAAAAGTAACTTTGGTGATATCCAAAAAATAAAACTGATAATGCTAGAAAATGCAGAAAATAAATTAAAGGAACAAAAATTAATCGATGATGAATTTTTGAGTTGCTATGAACCGAAGTTGATTAATGGAAATATTTTTATAAAACTTGATGGTTTGTCAAAAAAGATTGAAGATTATGAACAAGAGTTTAAATCATCTTACATCGAACAAAATCTTTATATAAATGCCATAGATAGGGCTGTTTTTGTAAATAAATGAGTGGGCCCGCCCGGATTCTCTCTGGAAACCCTCAAGGTTTCCAGCCATCCGGGAGCTGTTCCGCTTCGCTCCACAACGCTTTCCGGAAGCGGTCAGCTCCTTCACAAAGTCAGACATCATTCAGAGCATTTATGCTCGGTGCGCGTCTGGCTTTGTGTTTCCGCGAGCGCTTTCTTCTTGAAAGAAAGGGCTCTTTGAACCGGGGTCACGGGCTCCCGAAGCCCGGATGCTAGACCAAGCTACACCACGGGCCCATAAAATTTTTAATTTTTTTGCTTATTATTTTTATGAGAAGATATTTAAGTGAAATAATCAGCTCCAGTGAATTTTGTGTGATAGACACATCCGTTTTAACACATCCATTTGACAATATCTGTAGAGAAATGTTCGATATCCGAAGTTATG
>JAVZYR010000003.1:0-32003 GCA_038999435.1 Candidatus Aenigmatarchaeota archaeon
TCGCATCGATTCCTCTGGGCTTATCCTGAGAAGTATATTTACATCAGGTTTTGGTATGTCAAAAATCCTTGCAAACTGTAATGCCCTATTCAAGCCAATTTCTGTGCCCTGATATGCAAGCGTTGAGCCAAACCATCTATCTGCTATCACCCAATATCCACTTTTAACATACCTTTTTATTTTCTCTGCATCCTTTAGCATATCACTTGCATAAAGAAGGAAAAGGATATTTGGCTTAAGCTCATAACTGCTTGAGAGCCAGGTATAAATTAATTTCCCTATCAGACCTGAGCTGTCAGGATATGAAAGCCGTACTGCCTTTATGCCTTTCTTTTTCAAATATGCTACTAATGCCTTTGATTGTGTTTCGCCGCCAGCCCCATCTATACCTTCTATGGTTATGAACCTTCCTCGCATATACCAAGCACCTTGTATATTTTTGGAAGCATGACTTCAGGTGGGCCTATCACCTTAACATTTTTTAGTAGGCCTCTTTTTTTGTAGAAATTTATCAACGGTATTGTTTGTTTTTTATACACAACAAGCCTTGCCTTTATGATATCTTCTGTTTCATCGCTTCTCGAAATAAGCCGACCTCCACATTTATCACATATCCCATCAATCTTTGGTTTTATTGGTGGCATGTGATATTTCTTGCCAGGTCCAAACCGGATATCTGCAATATTGTATATTGCACCACATCTTTCGCATGTCCGCCTTCCAAGTATTTTGGATATGAGCACATAGTTTGGTATAGAAAGGTTTAGTACTGCATCGATACTTGTTATTTTCTCAAGTGCAATGGCCTGTGAAACCGTTCTTGGAAAGCCATCTAATATAAAGCCATTCTTGCAATCTTGTTTTTTTAGCCTTTCTTTCAGAATGCCGATGATCATCTCATCCGGCACAAGCTGGCCTGTATCAACATACTTTTTTGCTTCTATACCAATCTTACTACCTTTTCTTATCTCTTCGCGTAGGATATCTCCTGTTGATATGTGTGCCCAGCCCTTTTTTTCACAAATCCTCGAGGCATATGTCCCTTTTCCTGCACCTGGCGGACCAAGAAAAACCAATTTCATATTTTTATTTTACCAACCTCTTTTTATTTTTTGAAAGATATGCAAGGAATGCTGAAAGCTGAATATCAGGCGAGCCACCTTGTATTATCCTAAATTCAAAATCAGCAAGCTTCTCTATCGCCTCTGCCTTTTCTTCATCTGATATTTCAAGCTCCTGTATATGTCTGTGTATCGCCCTCAACACATCATCACCAGAAAGACCTTGTTTAAAAAGCATGTCAAGAAGGCGGGCCCTTGCAATTGCGAATTTACCTGACATTGCCTGTTCTATCATCTCCTTGACATCATCAGATTTTACCTGTCCTGCAATCTCATAAACAGCCTGTGCATCAATCTTCTTTTTCATTGAACATGCCTGGAGTAAGTTTATCGCCTTTCGCATATCCCCTTCACAAAGTTTGCTTATTGCTTTCATTCCATCGACTGTGATATCAAGCCTTTCTGCATCAGCTATCTTTTTTATATAGCTTTCGATGTCCTTTTCATCAAATGTGAGAAACCGAAAAACTGCTGCCCTTGATTGAATTGGCTCTATGATTCGGCTTGAATAATTGCAGGAAAGTATGAAACGGGCGATATCAGAGAATCTCTCTATTGTCCTTCTAAGTGCATGCTGTGCATCCGCTGTCAGGCTATCTGCCTCATCAAGAAATATTATCTTAAAATTTGCACCTATTGGTTTTGTGCGTGCAAATTCTTTTATTTTGTTTCTTACCGTATCTATCCCTCTCTCATCTGATGCATTCGTCTCAAGTATACATTCCCTCCACAGCTCACCAAAAAGTTCCCTTGCAAGACACAGCGCGATTGTTGTCTTTCCAGTACCTGCTGGCCCTGCAAATATCATATGGGGTATCTCCTTTGTTTTAACCCATTCCTTTAGCCTTTCAACAACATGTCTCTGATTTACAACTTCATCAAGCCTTTTTGGTCTATATTTCTCAGTCCAAACCTCTGTCATAACTAATGATTTGTTTTATATTTAATATGTGGATTGCAATATCAGGTACACCTGGAACAGGCAAATCGATGATAGCAGATATGCTGAGCAAAAGGCTTGGCTGGCGTGTTGTACATATAGGTGATTTTGTTAAAGAAAGGGGGCTTTATTCAGGTTATGACAAAAAAAGGAAATGTTGGATTGTTGATGTGAAAAGGCTTGAAAAAGAGATAAGAAAAATAGAAGATAAAAATCTCATTATAGAAGGCCATTTCTCACATCTCCTACCAGTAGATGTTGTTTTCATTCTAAGGGCAAACCCTGTCATTTTGAGAAAAAGACTAAAAAGAAGGGGATGGCCAAGAGCAAAGATAGAGGAAAATGTTGAAGCCGAAATTATGGAAATATGCAAAATTGAGGCAATTGAGAGCGGAAAATGTGTATTTGAAATAGATACAAAAAATAAAAAGCCTTTTCAGATAATTAATATAATTAACAAAATAGTTAACGAAAAAGTTAAGATATGCTCAGAGGTCTGATACTTTTCACAACACTTGCAGCAATATTCTTAGTCATAGGTTTCTTTATAGGTGGTTTTTATGGCCTAATTGTTGCCTTTTTGTTTGCCATGTTTCTTAATATATTTGCATATTACTATTCAGACTCAATCGTGCTGAGAATTTATGGTGCAAAGGAGTTGAAAGATGAAAAGATACATAAAATGGTTAAGAGATTGGCAGAAAAAGCAGGACTACCTGTACCAAGGCTGTATGTCATTGAACAACAATCACCAAATGCATTTGCAACAGGAAGAAATCCAAAACATGCAGCAATTGCAATTACAAGAGGGTTATTGACTTTTGATGAAAATGAAATTGAAGGCGTTCTTGCACATGAGATAGCACATATTAAAAATAGAGATTGTCTTCTTGCAACGATTGCTGCGATGTTTGCAACTGCTATATCATTTTTGGCTCAGATAGGTTATTGGTCTATGTTTGATAGGGAAAGAGGAGCAAATCTGATTGGTATCTTTTTGATTGTGCTTTTTGCACCTCTTGCAGCAACACTTATCAGACTTGCAATATCAAGAGATAGAGAATATCTTGCAGATAGAACTGGTGTTCATATAACGAAAAAGCCACATGCACTTGCATCTGCACTCAGAAGGATTGCCGAAGAGGTGCATAGAAATCCTATGAGAGGCTCAACATCCACATCCCATTTATGGATAGTAAATCCATTTAAATCAGACTGGTTTACAGAACTTTTCAGTACACATCCCTCAATAGAAAAAAGAATTGCTCGACTTGAGGAAATGGAAAAGAAATAAATTTTGAATCCTTTAATTTTTATGGGAGATGACATAACAAACGTTGAAAAAAATCTTCATATAGGTATAATCCCTGATGGCAATCGTAGATGGGCAAAAAGGCATGGAAAGCCTATTTGGCAGGGTCATACCCAAGGCGCAAAAAAGATGGAACAGTTTCTAGAATGGTGTCTAGATTGGCCACAAATAAAACAGATATCGATTTTTGCACTTTCTACAGAAAATCTGAATAGAGATGAAGAAGAAAAGAAAAGGCTTTGGGAAATATACGAAAGAGAACTGGAAAAAATACTAAAAGATGAAAGAATAAAGAAGCATGCCATAAGGGTTCGTGTGGTTGGTGATAAAGGATTATGGAAGCCGGGTATAAAAGATATTGTGAGAGAGATTACAAAAGCAACAAAAGGTTATTCAAAACACATACTAAACATACTTCTTGCATATGGAAGTAAATTCGAAATAAATCATGCAATCAAAAAAATTGTGAAAACACCTATAAAAACAATTGATAAAGCCTTATTTATATCTCAACCCCTGAATCTCATAATAAGAACTGGTGGACAGCAAAGACTTTCAAACTTCATGCTCTATCAAGCAAGTTATGCAGAGATATATTTCAGCAAGACCCTTTGGCCAGATTTCACAAAAAAGGAATTTGACAAAATCATGAGATGGTATTTTGCGCAACAAAAGAAATTTGGAAAATAAAAATTTCTTTAATAAATTTTAATATGCCGGCGTGGCAGAATGGTAATGCGCCAGATTTGTCAAGGTCTGACCTTGATGAAGACGTACCTTGAGAGCTGGTGCCCGAAAGGGCTTGCAGGTTCGAATGAGCCCTTTCTTTCAAGAAGAAAGCGCTCGCAGGCACGCTTCCAGAGTGGAAGCGTTGTGGAGCGAAGCGGAACAGCTCCCGGATGGCTGGAAACCTTGAGGGTTTCCAGAGAGAATCCTGCCGCCGGCGCTATCTTTTTATGATTTTTGGTTTAGATCCTGTAATATCAATTATATCTGATGGTCTTCCTGACAGCATACCTGCATCGATTATGATATCCGGTTTTATAGCTTGGAGGAGCTCATCAGGACTTTTGATTGGGCTCTGACCAGATATGTTTGCAGACGTTGTGATGAATGGCTTTCCTGTTTTTTGAATAATTTTTGTGAAAGGATGATCAGGTATTCTTATTCCAAGGCTTCTTTTATTGCTTACCCAAAATAAAAATTTTGGATTTCTTTTCAGTGCTATGATTGTATAAGGGCCTGGAAGCTTTGACAAAAAGTCCTTAACATAAAGATGCTTTGTTGCCCATCTCTTTGATGGAACTATCACAGAAAATGGATGCCCAGCACCTTTCATCTTCCTTAGCCTGGCCACAGCTTCTTTATTCGTTGCATCACAACCAAGACCATAAACAGTATCTGTGGGATAGAGAAATATCTTCCCCTCTTTTACCCATCTCAGCACATCCCTTTCTTTAATCTTTGCAAGAGATATCCTTTGCATATGCATGCGCAATCTTTATCGGTTCGGGCAGCCTATTTTTTATGCAATTCTTGACAATCTTGACAGCCGTTTTGAGAGATATCAAATGGCCAGGTGAGATATAAAGCCTTTTGTTTTTCAACAAATATCCTCTCTTCTCTCCATTAATATATACAAAATTTTTATGAATATCTCCACAAAGCAATGATTTTGCAACACCAATTGTTGGTTTTTTTGTTTTGATGCCGACCCAACATGCAAGGCCGAACTTTCTTGGATGTAGAATGCCATTCCCATCAACTAGTATAACATCTGGTTTTTTCTTCAGTTTTTTATATGCCTTGAGTATCAGTGGTCCTTCTCTAAATGCAAGATAGCCTGGTATGTAAGGGATTGTCTTTCCTTTTGAGACAGAAATCTCCTTTATAGCCATTGTTCTGTATTTGCATACCACTCCAACACATGTATACTTTTTATTATAAGCAACATCAAATCCAGCAACATAGCTAATCTTACCAATCCTGTCTTTGGTAATAACCTGCCCTGCCATCTTTTCTTGTATTGATTTTAATCTGTCAATATCCATAATGAATATGAGGATTTCTAAAATCAAATTTGATAAAAAAATTCTCATAAACAGCCCTTCAGATATATTCTATTATACAGGCTTTTTACCTCGCGAACAGGCATTTCTGTTGATGGATAGAAAGCCAATACTTTTTTTACACCCGTTTGAAAAATGCAAAATAAGGATTGCAAAAGAGGATATCAAGAACATCGGAAAATATCTGGAAGGTGAGATTGGTATTGATGAAAAGAGCCTTCCAGCATCCTTTTTGATGAAATTTAAAAATACTAAATTTTTTCCTGCCTCTCACATCATAAAAAAGGCAAGAGCAATAAAGGACGCAGAAGAAATTGAAAGAATAAAGGGAGCTATAAAAATCACAAAAAGGATATTCGATGGGTTAGAGGTTTGTGGTTCAGAGCAAGATATTGCATGGCAAATAAGACAAATGGTAACAGAGAAAAAGGTTTTTTTGGCATTCGATCCTATTGTTGCCTCTGGTCCAAACACACTTGTAATCCATCATCAGCCAGGGAAAAGAATAATTAAAAAAGATGACATGGTGATTGTAGATTTTGGCGTAAGATATCAAGGTTATTGTTCAGACCTGTCAAGAACATTTTGTGCAAAGCCAAAAAAGGGACAGATAAAAATAATTGAGAAGGTTAAAGAGATACAAGAAAAGATAATGGATATGATTGGGCATGATGTGAAAAAATCTGAGATAGATGCTGCTTACAAAAGGTTTGTTGGCAAGCCTGTGCATGCATGGGGTCATGGCATAGGCATAGATGTACATGAAGAATTAGGCGATAGATTGCTTGCTGGAATGGTGATTGCTATCGAGCCTGGTATATACAAAAAGCCATATGGATGTCGAATAGAAGATATCGTACTAATTAAAAAGAGTGGAGTAAAAATGCTTTAATTTATTGTGTTTGTGCTGGCTCTTCTTTTGCCTCTTCTGGGACACTGATATGTTTTATTATGATAACGTCACCGATAGATGTAACGAGTGAGTATGGAATGATTATGCCTTTTTTCTTACCAAGAAGCTCTGAGACGTACGATCCTTTTACTGATTTTACAATTAATGATCTGACCCTGAATCTCTTTAAATCACATTCTATATCTTCAACCTTTCCACAATAAAGCCCTTTGTCAGTGAAGACATCCTTGTCCCACACCTCGCTTGCGCTTACTACTTTTATTGCCATAATAAAGATTATTAAAGCATATATTTAAAAACTTTTATGCCGGGGTGGCCGAACCAGGTAAAGTGGTACGCCTAAGGCGCAGGGTTGCTAACCCTGTGGGCTTTTGCCCTTCTGGGTTCAAAAACAAAGTTGAATATCCCAGCCCCGGCGTACTTGACAATATTGCTTAAATAAATAAAAAAAGAAAAAAAGAATGCCTACTTGGCCTTTGTTATTGCGTATACTTCTTTTAGTGCCACGATGAGCGCAGCACCAGCTACAAATGCTATAAATGCGTTGAGTATACCTGTTATCACTGGGATTGCCAATGTTGTACCACTAACACCTACAAGCATGAGCGCGACAGCACCAAGTAGGAATTTGTCTACCTCTTTGCCTGTCACATTCAGCAAACCCACGACCACACCAAGTAATACTAGTGCTGTCAAACCAAGTTCACCTATGTCAAAAAAACCTGCTATCACTGCTATCACTAGGCCAACCAAGAAGGCAATTCTGCCTATCTTTTCTGTTGCCATATATCTTTATTGTTTTAACCCATTTAAATATAATATGCGCCGATAGTACAGTGGTAGTATCCCGGCTTCCCAAGCCGGTGACCCGGGAAGTGGTTGAATTAAACCACTCGGGTATTCGAATCCCGGTCGGCGCACGGGCCGGTGGTCTAGAGCCCTTTCTTTCAAGAAGAAAGCGCTCGCGGAAAGAAGGAGCTGACCGCTTCCTGTAAAATGGTTAAGACGCTGCCCTTACGGGATTACTAAGAAAGGCAGAAATCGGCGGTTCGAATCCGCCCCGGCCCATATGGCGGAAATAGAGAAGGAAATAGAGAAGTTAAACATAAGGGGCATCATACTGTCAGCCATCATTACAGCCTTTAGTTTCGTGATTGGTCTTGCATGGCGCGATGCAATCATGGCAACAATCGAACAAATAAAACCAACAGGTAGTGGGCTCTTTTATACATATGTCTATGCAATTATGGTCACAATCTTTGTTGTATTGATGGCTTTTATCTTAATAAAATTGAACCAAAAGATAGAGGAAACAAAGCTAAAGATAAAAAAATCGAAAAGTAAAATGGGCCGGTAGATCAATGGAAGATCGCCACCTTGGCATGGTGGAGGCTGCGGGTTCGAATGCACGCTTCTCCTGCTCCCAAACAGAAGCGTGCGAGCAAGAGGGAGCTAACCGCTTCCACGGCACGCTTCTCCTGCTCCCAAACAGAAGCGTGCGAGCTTACGCTTCCGGAAAGCGTTGTGGAGCGAAGCGAAACAGCTCCCGGATGGCTGGAAACCTTGAGGGTTTCCAGAGAGAATCCCGCCCGGTCCATATGAGCCCATATCAAATATTGGGGAAGTTGAAATGGACAGGAGAGATTAAAAAGGCTGAAATCCTCATTAGGCATAGAGGCGCACCAAATGATGTTAAAAGGATAACTGGAGGTTGTATCACCCATATTGCAAGGGACAGGTTTTTTTATAAAAATGATATCGAAGCAACAATACCTATGCATAGAATTCTTGAAATAAAGATTGATAACAAAATTGTTTGGAGAAAATCTGTTTCTAAATCACATACTTGAGCCTGTGCATTCAATCCTAACAGGCTTTTCTCCAAAAATAGAAAAATCAACATTTAAAAATTTCTTTATCACCCACATGTTTGTTTTGGCATGTGAAGTAAGCTGTGGCACTGTTATGATGGATTTGCCATTAGCAAGTGCAAGGAATGGCAAAATCTGGTCTGCTGCATGCCTATCGATACATGCACCTGTTTTTGCATCATCTATCAAACTTTTTGCTGCACTTTGACCTACTTGCTCTGCTGTAATGCCAATCTGGCCAACCTCTGATGAGCCAAGAACTGCACCGCTATCTGTCTCTGCCCACAACACAATCCCAGAGCCAGGATTTGCTGCCTCAACATATGCACAGTCTATCTTTGATTTCAGCCCTGCCTCCTTTTCAATAAATTTTGACGCAGCAACTGCCTGCCTTTCAGCAACCATTCTCTGCTTAAGCTGTTGCGCAGCAACAGATATTCCTTTTACAAAACTGAATTTACCTTGTTCTATCAAAAAAATAGGACTAAGTTTAGAAACAGGTGTTATGTCGATCTTAGTAATTGCACCACCTTTTGGATAGAATCCACTTCTTATACTATTTATCTCAATTTCATAGCCCATTTTTTTCAACAAAGGTAAAAGTACTGCCTGAAGCCATGGAATTGGTGGCGCAAACTTGCCAAAATCAGCCCCACCATTTATCACAATTTCAACAGGCCCTGGTGCATAAACACATGCAAGTTGCAATACTTGTAGAACAAGTCCTATAGAACCTGCAGTGGGGATGTTTATTTCAATCCTTGTCCTTTCAATCTTATCTGGATAAAATTTTATCTCTGTTGAGCCTAGCACATCTCCTTCGATTTTTGCATTACATAGTTGTGCGGCAGCCCTTAATCCCTCAAGATGTTGTGATTTAAGGCCAGGCTGAGCACGTTTTGCCCTGATGTTGAAAATTTTTACAGGGGTTTGTGTTATGACAGAAAGACCTATTGCTGTCCGCAATATCTGTCCGCCTGCTTCACCATAAGAGCCGTCTATCTCGATCATAGCTGTATGGACTGACCATTAATTGGTGCGACAGCATCCCATCCCATATCTCTCAGCTCACTGGCAAATTTCTCTGTTCTATCACCATGGACGAGAATAATTTTCTGTGGATTTAACTTTTTGTAAAAGTTTAACAGCTCATCCCTACCGCAGTGCTGCGAAAAATCCATAAATTTGATTCTCATCTTCGGCCTTACATCAAGACCTGGTATACAAAGCCTACCTGTATCTAGTAGTATACGGCCTGGTGTGCCCTCAATCTGATAGCCATTCAGGATCATGAGACAATCCTCCCTGTCATGAAGCCTTTTCAGATACCAGTGTATTGGTCCACCTTGTAACATACCTGCAGATGCAACGATGATACCAGGCCTTGATATAGCTGTTGCTCTGTCAGCAGGCTTCCTTACCTTTCTTGCTCTATCAAATGCCTGTTTTAGCACAACAGGATTTTTCTGACTTTCAGGATGATTTAGGACTATAAATGTTGCCTCTATGCCCATACCATCTACCCAAAATGGCATATCCATCTCAGCCAATATTATCAACATCTCTTGCGTTCTGCCGACTGCAAAACATGGTAATATCACAATCCCACCTGCCTCGATGGTTGCCCTTATATCTTTTTTAAGCTGTTCGGTTAGCTGCTTTCTGTTTGGATGATTTTTGTAGGAATATGTTGTTTCTGATATCAATATATCGATGTTCTCAAAATCCTGGTCAGCACCATCAAGAAGTCGTGTAGGCTCAAATTTTATATCACCTGTAAAAAGAATTTTTTTCCTGTTTGTCTCCATTAGTATGGCTGCAGAACCGCTTATATGTCCTGCATCTCTGAATTCAAAGCTTGCGTTGTCAAATTCGACCTTTTGTTTGTAGAATATTGGATATACAAATTCCTGCATCCTCTCTATATCATCGTATGAATAATGTGGTATCATGCCCTTTTTCTTCTGTACCTTTATCGAATCCTTAAGAAGTATGAGAGAGAGCTCATAGGTTGTTGGTGTTAAAAAAAGTTCTGCATTGCAGCCCCTTTTGTAAAGGCATGGCAGATGGCCACTATGATCAAGATGTGCATGGCTTAGGAATATCGCCTTTATAGGTAAAGGTGCTTCGATGGGATGTGCCATTGTCTGCACATTCACACCATAATCAAAAAGAAATCTTTCTCCAACATCAATTAATATTGCCTGTCTTCCAACCTCATTTGCACCACCAAGAAATACTGCCTTCATCAAAAATATTTGTTTTTGAAGATAATATCGATTTTAAGTAAACTATAAAAATTATTAATATGAGGGATGAGATGTTGTTAAAAAAATATGAAATGCTTGTTAAGGAATGGAATGCCATAACCATTGCGATTGCAATATATTTTTCATCTGCAACAATTGGTCTTGTATTTGCCCTGATATTCAATTCTATGATAGCTGTTTTGGTCATGTTGTTGATGATGAGTCTGTTTGGAATTTTTGAATTTCGTATAAGGCGGGTATATGTAGATGCAAAGTTAGAAATTGAAAGACAACTTGGGATAAAAAGCAAAAAAGAAATAATTAAAAAGGGTATTCTATGGTAAGTCTATTTGGTTGGGGATGGAAGATAAGGCGACTAAGAAGAAGATGGGATAGATTGAGAGAAAAAGCACTTAAAAAATCAGAACCTGCGAGGGCTGAAATACTTCAAAAGCTCGATGTGATTGAGAACAAAATAAGAACACTTGAGGAGCAACAGCCAGGTATTGTGCTAAGGGCAAGGCTTGCAAAAGAGGTTGAAATAGATTTGGCTGAAATAGATGCACTGCTAAAAGAAAAATGAGATATTTTTCAATTCTTAATAAAAAGACAAAACCAAAGTATTTAAAATATAAACATTTTTTACAGAATTTTTGGAAAGTGCTGGAAGAATGTAAACTCTGTGAAAGGAAATGTGGTATAAATAGGCTTGAAGGCAAAATTGGCTGGTGCGGTGTGGGAAAAGAGATAAAAATATTTGGCAGTCATCTTCATTGGGGTGAAGAACCAGAGCTAATCCCCTCGGGTACCATTTTCTTCTCAGGTTGCACACTTAGATGCTACTATTGCCAAAATGCACCCGAATCTATCGACTATCAGCTTGGACAAAAATGGTCATTTGAAAAATTGAGGATGTGTATGCAGTGGATGGAAAGAATAGGTGCTAAAAATATAAATCTTGTAGGTGGTGATCCAACACCATACATCCCACATATTAGCCGAACACTGTCAAAAATCAATCTAAAAATACCTATCATATTCAATTCAAATTCCTATTATTCATCACTTTCTGCAAAGATATTAAGCCATATCATAGATCTGTCTCTCCTTGATTTTAGATACTGGTGTGATGCGTGTGCTGAACGGTTGAGCCTTTGTCAAAACTATGCAAAGGTTGCAAGAAGAAATATTCTACGCGCAAAAGAGTCTGGAGATCTTATCATAAGAGTTCTCGTTTTACCAAATCACATAGAATGTGATGCTAAGCCAATTCTTGAATGGATAAGAAAGGCATTGGGAAAACATGTAAGATTGAATATTATGTCGCAGTATAGACCAATGTGGCATGCAAATGAGCAACCAGATATAAATAGGCCTTTGAATGAAAAGGAATGGGATGATGTTGTTAGCTATGCTAAGTTGTTAGGATTTGATAATGCACTTTATTCATAGCTTGGCTTTTTTGGCTTTTCAAAAAGTGCGTCAATGTCTTCTGGATTGAGTATTGGTTTTTCAAATCTTTCTATATCCTCGCTCAACCTTGGGCATGCAGTATTAACAAGCACATCAAAATGCATTCCGATGATTTTATCAGGCGCTATCTCATCAAAAAGGAGTATCCATGCCTTTTTTCCTGCCTGTTCAAGCCGCCTTTTTATCTCAAGCGCAACCTTTGGCCTAAATTGTCCTGGTTTTGTTGAGAGCAAGATCGCAAAATGCGTCATACCTTTTGCCTCCTCGATGTTTGCTGCTTTGATTCTCATCAATCTATCCCTTTCCTCACTCACATCCTCAATACGACCTGTATCAAAATTCAGAAACAGTACAGGTTTTTTTGTCTTTTCAAGAATGCCAAGGACATGAAATCTACCAGTTCCCATAAAAAGAAATGCATCGACGATATTTTCTATGAGTGTTGCTGCGCTGACATCACATCCCCATACCTGACCTGGATATACAGCCTTGCCGAGCATTGTCCCGCCAACAGGTGTGCCTATGTGACATTTTATTTTTTTGCTCTCAAGAAATTCTGTTGCATGTACAAGACTATCTATATACTGCAAAGTTGTAAGAAGGCCTATCTTTTTGTATCTCTTTAATATAGGTAAATTTGTTTCAAGCATTGGTTTTGGATCAACAGAAAACCTCCACTCATCGTATATCACCTTTGCCTCTGGTTTTATTCCAAAATCAGAATGACCAATATGCACAAGCACAGCATCAAGTAGCTTTGCCTCTCTATCTCTTATATCACAACTTCCAAAACATGGCTCTGCTGATATAATGACCTCAAAACCACGCTGTTCAAGTTGGGCTGCAATCTCAGGTAGTTTTGTCTTAAGCCCTTCTGGTGCTTGTAGCAGTACCCTCTTTGCCTTTATGCTTTCAAGCTTTTTTATGATATCATCCAGCATATTAAATATTTATACTATATTTTATATGAGTTCGAGGCTTCCTGAATTCTATGAACTTTCGGTCGATGAAAGGCTTGAAATAATAAAAAAATTTGCAAAACTAACAAACGATGAAATTGGATTGTTGAAAAGTTCTACAAAGCTTGGCATTGATGTTGCTGATAAAATGGTTGAAAATGTAATCGGCACAACAGAGTTGCCTTTTGGTATCGCAGTAAATTTTTTGATCAATGGCAAGGATTATCTAATACCAATGGTTATTGAAGAGCCTTCTGTTATTGCTGCTGCATCGCATGCTGCAAAGCTTGCGCGTAATTGTGGGGGTTTTCAGGCAGAAGCAGATAGCCCTATAATGAGAGGGCAGATACAGATAATTAACCCAACCAAAAATGCAGAAGACAAAATAATGCAAAAAAAAGATGAGATACTTGCACTTGCAAATTCGGATGGCTCGACTATTATAAGGCTTGGCGGTGGTGCAAAGGGCATTGAGATGAAAAGAATAAAGGCAAAAAAAGAGATGTTGATTTTATATCTGCTAGTTGATGTAAGGGATGCAATGGGAGCAAATACTGTGAACACGATGCTTGAAAGGATAGCACCATTTGTGGAAAAGATAACAGGAGGGAAGGCCAATTTCAGAATCATATCAAACCTTGCAGACCTGAGATTGGCAAGGGCAAAAGCGGAGTGGTCAAAGAAAGATATAGGCAAGGATGTGATTGAAGGTATAATTAATGGTTATGAGTTGGCAGTTGCTGACCCATACAGGGCTGCAACACATAACAAGGGTATCATGAATGGCATTGATGCAGTCGCGCTTGCAACAGGGCAGGATTGGAGGGCATTAGAAGCAGGTGCGCATGCATGGGCTGCAAGGAAGGGCTATGGTCCATTAACAAGATACTATAAAAATAAAAATGGTAATCTTGTCGGTGAGATAGAACTTCCAATTGCTGTTGGGATTGTTGGTGGTTCGATAAAAAGCAATCCTATTGCTCAGATTGCACTAAAGATACTTGGTGTGAGCAGCGCACAGGATCTGGCTGCTGTGATGGCTGCAGTTGGGCTTGCACAGAATTTTGCTGCAATGAGGGCACTTGCTGCAGAGGGTATACAAAAAGGGCATATGAGACTTCATGCAAGAAATATTGCAATGGCAGCAGGGATAAAAGGCAGGCTTGTTGATGTAATAGCAGATAGAATGGCCGATGAAGGTAACATATCAATTGCAAGGGCAAAAGAGTTGATTAAAGAATATGGCAATTAATCCAAACATATTCAGGGCATACGATATAAGAGGGATTGCTGGTAAGGACCTAACAGCAGATGTGATGCAAAAGATTGGCTTTGCTTTTGGAAAGATTATTAACGAGGACTCTGTTGTGATCGGTTCTGATGCAAGGCCATCAAGTCCTGAACTGAAAGAGGCATTTATTAATGGTTTTTTGAGAAGTGGAAAAACGGCAATAGATATTGGTTTTATACCTATAGGTGCAGGTGCATTTTTTTCAATATCAAATAGGCTTCCATATGCCTACATAACTGCATCTCATCTAACATGCGAATGGAATGGTGTAAAGCTTTTTACAGCGGATGGGTCTGGTCTATCAGAAAATGAAAGCCAGAAGATGAAAAGTATTGTACTTTCTGATAAATGTGATGGCTTAAAGTCAGGTTTATTAAAAAATAAAAAAAGCAATGAAGTGCTGGAAAAATATGCACGCTATCTTCTTTCTAAATTAAAAGCAAAAAGGAAGCTAAAGATAGCACTGGATATAGGCAATGGCATGGCAGGGCTGATAGCACCAAGGCTTTTCAAAAAAGCAGGATTTGATATCTCAACAATAAATGAAGATATTGATTGTACATTCCCAAACAGAAATCCTGAACCTGCAGCAGACCCACTTAAAGAGCTAAAGAAGGCTGTTGAAAATGCTGATATGGGCATTGCATATGATGGTGATGGTGATAGGATGGTGGTTGTTGATGAAAAAGGAAAGATGCTCTCGCCTGAGCAGATATCGTACATCTTGCTCACAGAAATTATGAAGAGGCATCCTGGCCCTATTGTGGCGAACGTTGAGTGCACAAGAGCAATAGATGAAATTGTGCAAAGATTCGGTCAAAAGCTGTATCGGATCAGGGTTGGCCATACATGGCTTGTAGATGGTATCAAAAGATATGATGCAGTTTTTGGTGTTGAGGTATCAGGACATTATATTGTGCCATGGCTTCTGCTGTTTGATGATGCGCTGGCTATATCGCTCTATTTTGCATGCATAGTTTCTGAGTCAAAAAAGCCGCTCTCATCTATTGTTGATGATGTCCCTGTATATCCGCATAGAAGGATAAACTTTGAGTGTCCAGATGAGATAAAATTCAAGGTTATGCAAAGGCTTGAAGAAAAATTGAAAAAAGAATTCGATATTAACACACTTGATGGGATAAGGATAGAGCTTGAAAAAGGATGGATTCTGATAAGGCCATCAAATACATCACCGCTCATAAGAATGACAATTGAGGCAGAGGATGAAAGAGAACTGAAAAGAATAGAAAGACGATTTGTTGACATTGTTAAAAATGAGATTGATAATAAACTCCCCTAATTATTAAATTTATTAAGTAGTGCTGAATTTTAGAAAAATATATGATTCCCATAATAGTTTTAGGAATTGTTTTCATACTTATTGCAATCAGGCAAATAGGAAATGTAAAGCTTCAAATCTGGCAAATAATGTTGTTTGGTGCGATTGTGGTTTTGATAACAGGACAGATTTCTCCTATAGATGCTTTAGAATCTATAAATACAGATGTGATGTTGTTTCTGTTTAGTATGTTTGTAATAGGGGTAGCACTCGAAGAAAGTGGATATCTATCCCATTTGTCTTATAAAATGTTTAAAAAAGCAAAAAATACAAACCAGTTGCTATTATTTATCTTGTTTGGAATCGGATTTTCTTCAGCCATTCTTATGAACGATACATTAGCCATTGTTGGTACACCAATGGTTTTACTTTTAGCAAAAAAGCATAGTATAAAATCAAAACCTCTCTTGATTGCTCTAGCATTTGCAGTGACGATTGGTAGTGTGATGAGCCCATTAGGTAATCCACAAAACTTTCTTATCGCAACAGTTGGAAATATTTATAACCCCTTTATAACTTTTTTGAAGTATCTTTTTATACCAACAATCATCAATCTATTTTTGGCATTTCTTTTACTGAAGTTTTTTTATAAAAATGAATTTAAAAATGACAAATTAAATCATTCCCAAAAACCGATAAAAGATCATAGACTTGCTCAACTATCCAAAATTTCAATTATTTTGCTTTTGGTATTGATTTCAGCGAAAATTGTGACTACTTCACTAGATGTTAACATAGATTTCAAACTTGTTTACATAACTATTGCAGCTGCATTGCCAATTTTAATTTTCAGCGAAAAAAGATTTTATTTAATTAAAAAGGTGGATTGGCATACTTTAATATTTTTTGCAGCTATGTTCATTTTAATGAAAAGTGTTTGGAATACTGGCTTTTTCCAATCTTTGATAACTACCCTGAATATAGATATTCTCAATGTTTCAATGATATTAACGATTAGCATCCTGCTGAGTCAATTCATATCAAATGTACCTTTGGTAGCACTTTATTTACCAATGTTAATGCATGCAGGCAGTACAACAAAAGAGATGATGGCGCTAGCTGCAGGCAGCACGATAGCGGGTAATATGTTGATACTTGGTGCTGCAAGCAATATCATAATAATACAAAATGCAGAAAAGAGATGCGGAGAAACTATAAGTTTTGTTGAATTTGCAAAAATAGGGGTTCCTATGACTGTGGCCAATACGTTGATTTATTGGTTATTTCTGATAATCTAAACAACATTTAAATAACCTTTACATATATTATGGCTATGGAAATTGCAATTTTGGAGGAAACAGACAACAAGATTGTGATTGAGGTAAGGGGAGAAGACCATACATTGCTAAACATACTCAGAGAGGCGTGCTGGCAAGAGGGTGCTGAACAGGCAAGTTATATGATTGAGCATCCATACATGTCCCAGCCAAAACTAATCGTTTATGGCAAAAATCCAAGAAAGATTGTTATGAGTGCTGCACAAGCTGTGATAAATCTTGCACAAGAATTTTCAACAGAAATTAAGAAGGCAATTTAATTATTTCGACCAAACCTTGTACACCATAAAGAATATCACTGCAATTATCACAAGGCCTAATAATGTGATGATGTCAGTGCCTGTTATGCCTGGAAAGAAATTTTGTATAATCTGTGGCTGGTGCACAAGCCAGACAAGTGCTAATGTGCAGACAATGGCTGCAAGCTCATAATTTGGCTCCTTTTTTTCTCCTCTGAATGGGCTTACAAGAAATCCTATGAGAAATACAACAATAAAGAATATCGCTGCGTACGGTAGGAGTGAATATACCATGCTTATTACAACAGGACTTGATATTGAAAAAAATGCAAATACCAATGCTATAACACCATTTACACTCCGATTTTTTATAATCCCTCCAACCTCAAGCGCACCGTAGGTTATGGCAAAAACCAACAATGCAGGCAAGGTATAATAAAGAATATCGTTCATGCCGTTACCTCTCGAAGCCTTTTTACCCTTTTCTCTATCTCATTTTCATATCTTGCAGCCAAACTTGGATCTATATCTGAAAGTGCCTTATTTGCCTCTCTTGCTTGATTATAGAAATTCCAAAAACCTGATTTTTCTATATCACCACCTTTTTTCACTGACCCTATCGCAGCATCCATTAGGCCCAATGCCTCTTTTATCGTTTTCTCTAAAGCCTCCTTTTCACCTGTGACCGCTGCTTCAAACCTTCTTTGTGGCATACCAGCATATTTTCCGAGCACAGCAGGTAAACCACCACCTGGTTTGACTTCCTTTTTACCAAAATGTGCACGGATAAACCACCAGAGCCCGCCAAGTATTATAACAAGTATAAACCACAACTTTGATATGCTAACAATTGCTGTATACCAACCCTGAAATATAAGGAAAAGAAAAACTGCAATACCTATGAGGAGCCTTAAGCCATGTGGTACTCCGCCTGCACCTTTAAACACAGAGCCAGTTAATATGTATATAAAAAGTATAATGAAAACAGAAGGGAAGAAAACGAGATAGAAAAGACCTTCGAGTGGGTTTGTATAATAACAGTTAATAAGAGAGCAATTTATGTTCAGAATGGTTATGAGCTGTTGAAGTATATCAGGCATATTTAATATATTCTCCAAAGCTTAAATTTGCTTTAAAGATTTATTAAACAAAACCAAAAAATATTTTATGCAAAAGGCAATTGCAACAATTTTTGTATTTATCACTATCATCTATCTTGCAGTTAGTGGGATTGCAGTGACATCAAGATATGGTACATTTAATATAAGCCCTGATGGCATTGTGTTGAACTGGACTAATAACTGGACAGCAGAGATAAATATAAGTGCAAATAATGAAAGCACGATTGTTAACATCTATAATTTAACATACATCAAATCAAACTATTCGCAAAAGGATTTTTTTGGATATACAGGGACTAACGAATGTTGGTATTTTGGAAAAAGCCCAAGTGAGAAGATCCCTCTCCTTATTAGAAATGAATCAGGAGAATCTGTAAACAAAACCAAGACCTTGAATTCAAGTGAATGGGAAGCTTTGAATGTAAGCCCGGCTGTTATATGCCCACCTGGCCGATACTGGGGTAAATTGAACTTCACAAATGGCACAAATTCTTCTGATTCAGCAAACATAAGTGTTTTGATTGATGTCCCAATAGAGGCGAGCAAAGAGCTAAATCTGACAACAGGTAAGAGCTTGTTTAAAGGGGGTTTTACATCAGCAAATTACTCACATAGCTATTATTTCAATACATCTGCTGTTGAAAATGTTACCACAATCATGGTTAAGATGACAGGGGATGTCGGGGCATATCTTTTTGATGAGAATGGCCAACTTCTTGCAAACTATATAGACGGAATAAATGTTGTGCCTGATGCTGATAAGCACTGGGAAATAAGGCTCTGGGGTTATGGAAACTATACAGGAGAAATTCTCTTCTCAACCCTTAATCTAACATGGCAGAATGACACTGACATCGATGCTATTAACATTCAATCAAGCCCTGGAGAAAATTACAGCTACGATTTTACGATAAAAAATGAAGGAAATGTTAGCTATAGCCTAAAGTTTTCAACAGAGCTATGGCACAGCGAAACAATATCAAATTCTGGAAGAAAAAATTTCACATTCATTGTTCCTGCAGAAGCAAAGGAAGTAAGGGCAGTACTAAATTGGAGCAATACAGGAAGATACAATCTAAAGCTATATAGCCCATCTGGACTTGTAGCAAATTCGAGTAAGTATGCACTTTTTGGAAACATGACAGGCGCAACGATGTACGAAAAGGTCAATGCAAGCGCAAAATATGGGCTATGGACTGTTGAAGTTGAAAATCTAACTACAGACAATCCAAACTATGACCTGAGATTTGAGTACAGGGTTGATGGATGGATAAAATCTGATTGGTTTAATGGAACAAAGATAAATTCAAGTGTCAACAAAGCAAACATCACAATAAACATAAGTATTCCAAGCAATGCAGTTGATGGTATATACAAAGGAAAAATATCACTTTTGGGCTCGAATGGAATTGAGATACCGCTTGAGATAAATGTCAGCTCAGGTCTTCTTGTTGTCGGAGGGGATATAGGAAATGGTACATACAACCTCATAGACAATGTTGGTTTCAACAAAGATGTTAATGTAAAGATACCGATTAGCAATAATGGCTCACAAACTATTACTTTAAGCACCTCCTCGCAAAATCTGACAAAGGGCTCAAATTATATAAATTTCAGTTATGCTGTGCCCAATACTTTGAATCCAGGACAGACAGCAGACCTTGAGATAAATTTCACTCTAAACACAAGCACATGCAATTCAACAGGTGTATATACAGGTTGGATATACTTGAATGGTAGCAATAAATATGAATCGTTCAATCTGACAATAAAGGTTGAGCTTTCAAATAGCCTTTTTGTGAATGTGACTGCTATTGATATCAATGGTAGTACAACAAAAACGAACAATAGTATAGACCAAAATGCAACTTTTACAGTTCAGGTTTGTTGGATAAATGCAACGTGGGATGATTGCTCAGCCATAGGATCACTTCTTGTACAAAATTTTTCTGCATGGATAAAACATATTGAAACTGGAACAAGATATCCTGTATCATCCTCTGAATATCTAAAGATATACAATGGCACAGACCCATTCTATATTTCAGGCCAAGGTTATGGTATCAATGTAACAATACCAAAAAATCTTCCTGGAGGAAATTATACAGGATGGGTAAGAGCAGTATGGAAAGAGGGTGGATGGACATATCAAGGTGAAGGCGGGAATGCATTGCTTACAATCAATGCAACAGGGCTCTGGTTTTCAGGACCCGAAAGCATAAGCCTGAATGTTGGAGAATCAACAAAAATTAATGTCACAATAAAGAATTATGGTACCCTTAAAGCAACTGGTAGCTTGAGCATATCAGGTTGTTCGAATGAAATAAGTAGGTCTAGCCCAAACATATCAGAAGGTTGTACATCAGACCTTAATATCGACCCAAACGAGACATGTTGGTTTGTATGGAATATCACTGCAAAGGCATCAGGAAACTGCACCTTAACAATAGGCCCACCAAGCGGTGTTTTCTCATTTAATAACCTATCTATATCTGTGTCTGTTGCAAAAACAGCACAAGAGCAACAGGAACAGGGTGGTGGTGGTTTTGCCTTTTTCCCAAAGCTGAACATCACATCAAGCCCAAGTAAGGTTTCAGCGCTGCTTGGTCAAAATGTCAGTGCTCAAGTAACAGTTAAGAATACAGGCAGTGCAATAGGAACTGCAAAGCTGAATGTGAGCATATCCGACATAAGCTATACCATTGAGCCAGAACAGTGCACAATTGCAAATGGCAGCAGTTGTCAGTTTAATATTACATTCTCTGTTCCTGAGAATATCAGGTTGGGAAACAGATCTGGAAAATTCATTGCATACATAAAGACGAATACAAGTATAAAGGCTGAAAAAGAATTTGTATTTGAGGTTTTGCCAACACAAGGCAGAAAGGAGCAGATAAATACCAGCCTTGCCGAGATGAATGAAACGTATGAAAATCTCTCTGCACAATTTGATGGCATAAAGAAAGGGGGATTTTTGAATCAAAGTGATATTGAAAAGATAGAAAAGCTGCTCAATGACTCGAGGAAGCTGCTCTCTAATATAATAGAAGCGATAAGCGCAAATGATTGGGCAGGTGCAGAAGCAAAGCTCTTAGAATTAAATTCAACACTGACAAGGATTTCATCAGAGCTTACAGGCCTTGCACAGGCACAGATAACGGCAGAAGAAGCTTTTAAATCTAATCTGTGGATGTGGGTTGTTGTTGGTATAATAGTCCTCGGTTTTGCTGCATTTATCATCTATCTCCTTTTACCGCCAAAACCAGGCTATCATCCAGTAAAAGGATATAGACCAAAAAAGGAGAGGCTAAAAGAGATAAGGGCTACTATAAAGGAGGGTGCAAGCTCACTTAAACAAAAGATAAAATTAAAGAAAAAAGAAAAGGAGTTTAGATATCGCTATAAAAGATAATTTATTTTTTAACTATCTCTATGATATGCGCATAGGCAGGTCTTGTGATAAGGACGCCTACAAGAACGCCTACCATTGTTGTGATTGCAAAGCCTCTCACAAGACCTACACCAATGAATAGTAAAGGTATCATTGCAGCAAAAAGGGTTGCTGCAGAACCAAATACCATAAAGAATGCATACTTTATCCTATCCTTTATACTAACTATTTTTTCCTTTCTCTTTTCAACTTCATCAGATATCACAATCTGATCATCTATACCTGTACCTATTGCAGCGATGATACCAGCAATTGCAGGCAGGTCAATTGTCCATCCAGAAAGGCCTAAAAGAGGGATGAGAATAGCACCAGCCCATGAAAGTATATCAACTGCCTGTCTCTTTAAAACCGCAATGCTGAGTATTAGGATGTTTACTATCAGTGCAGAAAGCCATATATACCAGTCAGCCATTGCAGCAATGCCAAGCACGATTACAATCTCTGAAAGTACAATCAAAATCATAGGAAGGGCTATCTTTGGCCTACGATATCTAACAAGAGAAACGGTCAGGACTGCAAAAACTGCAAATATAGCTGTAATGCCTGTTGCAGTAAGAAAGCCTGTTCCAAGCCTTGGTGATATCACATCTATTGATTCAAATGCTAATTTTACAGGTAAAGAACCTGAGCGTAGTATTGCCTGCAACCTCAACTTCTCAGCAAGTGCTGCCTCTTTGCTCTCTCTCGTGCCCTGTATCTGTGCTGTCTGGACGTACTGCCCACCAAGTGATGCACCTATGTTTAGCTCTGAGACAAGTTGATTATCAAGATAAAGATATAACTTTGAATCAAGATACTCCTCTCCAGATGCTATGTCAAGATGTTTTGGCACACCTTGTGTCAATTCAGCAAAACGTTTTGCACCATCTTCTGAAACAAGTATACCAAAATAAAACATCCACACATTGCCATATGGCATTATACCCGCATGTTGTGGGTCTGTATAGACAAGTTGTATATCACGACCTGTGAATAGGTCTGCAACAAAATATATCTTATCTTCAGATATATTTTGATAAACAAGCCTGTAGCTATCAAGTTCTATGCTATCATTTTTTGATAGCATTTTTCCATTTATTAAAATACTGTCATTCTCAACCTCTATCTTCCATCTCTTATCTCCAATCACAAGCTCATGGCCAATCTTGACTGGCTTCAATATCTTTGCCTCAAAGCTACCTTGTCGAGCAAGCAGGTCATCTATGATTGCAGGTGCAATGCCTGCTGCCTCAATCTGTATATACCAATCATTACCAACACCAACAGACCTAAATGTGATTTCCTTCAAACCATACAGGTTTGCCCTCGTCTCAAGTGTTGCAACAGCCTCTTCTATCTCCTCCCTGCTGACATTTCCTTCAGGTTTTAGCAATATCCTTGTTCCACCTTTTATATCAAGGCCAAAATCGAGATTTGTTCGTTCAAGTTCGAGTACATCAATGCCTATGCTATCATTCACAAAGATTGTATAGTCCTGACCATTTGCCTTTATCGTAACAGGCCCTGATATGTTCTTTGTTGCCTCTTGCCATTGTGAAACAGAAGTTATGGGTATTCCATTTAATTCTGTTATTTGCATACCTGAATGGAGCATATCACGGGCAGGGCTTTCAGGGCTAATATATGCAATCTCAACACCTACCCTGCCATATGGGTATGCCTTTAGCCCAATAGCTAGCAAGGCTGCCATAAGGCATACTCCAAGTATGAGAAGCTTCCAATGTGCTATCATTTCTCAATCCACCACCTTATCAGTACTGCATTCTGACACCATGTAAAACATATATCAACAAAAATGCCTATAAGAAGGACTGTAGCAATCTGTGATATCACAGGTGAGAGAGAAAGAAGAATCATTGTGAGTAGGGCTGCAATGGTTGTTGCTGACATTGTAATACCAGTTGAAAATGCAGACCTCACCCTATCCTTTACTTCACCCTCGCCCTTTAGCACTTTTGTTGTGAGAACAATGTCAGTATCTATTGAATAACCAAGTAACATAAGAAGTGCTGCAAATGTTGCCAATGAAAGCTCGATTGAAAATACCTGCATAAATGCAAGTGTAACGAATATATCGGATACAGCACACAACATGACATATAGAGATGGTAGACCACGCCTAAAAAGTACATATATCACACCTGCCATGCAAACAAGTGCGACTGCAAGCGCTGTTTGTGTCTGGACCCAAAATGCCTCACCCAACACAGGCCCTATTGTCTCTGCCCTTGCTGAGCTTGTATCAATGCCCATCTCTGCCAGCTTTGCCATCACATTGTCCCTGCTCACATCAGAAGGTATCTGCAACTGAGCCATTGTTCCTGTCATGCTCCTTATGTATCTTACATCAACACCAAGCCCTTCTATTTTACTTGCATCTGACTCATTCAGTGGTAAGGTTATCAAGGTTCCACCTTTTAGTTCTATAGATCGCAGTATCCATTCCCCACTTTGCTGAAAATTAAGGATAAATATGACTGAAGATATCAACAATAGGATACTGGGAATTGCTATAAGTTGTTTGTATGACATTCTTAATTTTTTGATTTTATCCATATTAAATTATGCTAGATGTTTTGATAGTTGGTGCAGGTCCTGCAGGTCTTTTTGTTGGAAAGGGTCTCTCAGGGCTCAAATTTCTAATTATAGAAAGAAAGCCAAACGTGGGGGGCAAGGCATGCACAAGCCTTGTCTCGAGAAGGTTTGTGAAAAGTTTTTCGCATCTTGGAAGGGATTGGATTGAGAGAGATATTAGATACATACAAGCAGAAAATCTAAAGCTCATCACCAATGCTTACCTAATAAATAGGGATGTGTTTGAAAAAAAGCTTTGTCAAGGGCTGCCTATAAAATTTCGGACAGAGTTGTTGGATTTTGTAATCAAAAATGGCTATGTAGAAATCAGGACAAACAAGGGTGTTATAAAAAGCCGTATCCTTGTCGGAGCAGATGGTGCAGGCTCATTGATTGGAAGAAAAATCGGACAAAGGCCACAAGAACTCATAGGTGGGCTTATTTCATATACAAATGAAAGGTTTTTGGAAGAACCAAAAATTTGGCTTCGTGATAGGATTATTTTTTGGAAAGTGGGAAGAAAGGATAGAACAGAGTATGGTTGTATGGGAAGGTATGTTAATTTTACAAACTTAGAAAGATTTTTCGGAATAGATTGCTATGAACGTAGGGCAGCCACCATACCAATTGGACCGCCAAAAAAAACTGTGTACAAAAATGTTTTGTTGGTTGGTGATGCAGCAGCACAGGTCAAGCCATGGTCAGGAGGAGGACTTTTTTATTCATACATTGCAGCAAGGCATGCAACTGCAGCAATCAACCACGCACTTAATGGTGAAGGGCTGGATGTGTATGAAAAGACGTGGAGAGATGAACTAGGTGACTATATCAATGCAGGCCTTGCTATTAGAGCAGCACTTCCTTATGTAAAGCTTTCTGGAAAAATTAGATTTGATCTTGATTTTCCACTATCTCCCATTTTATGCCATAATGAATAAGCCCTGCTTGACCATCCTCGCATATCTTTCTAAAAACTACCCGTACAGGCTTTCCTATCTCAACTTCCTCAGGTGGATTAACAATTTGTCCTGCAATCTTTATGCCCTCCTCCAACTCAATTATTGCCACTGCATACGGTGCCTGATGCTCAAAGCCATCAGGGGCTGCGCGGATAACTGTCCAACTATATATCTTCCCCCTTCCTGAAAGTGCAAATTCCTCAAGTTGTCCTTTTCTCCTACACTTTGGACATATCTGTTTTGGTGGAAAATATACACCTGAACATACCTTACATCGAGAGCCTATAAGATTGTATTTTGATTTCTTAAGTCTCCAATATAGAGGAATTGATGATATCATGCCTCAACCCCCAATATATGCACGATTGCAGTTGCACCAGAACCACCAACACTGTGTGCCAAGCCATATTTAGCACCTTTAACCTGATTTATTGCCTGGCCTCTCAACTGCTTAACAATCTCTATTACCTGTTTTATCCCTGTTGCACCAACTGGATGACCAAGCTTAAGCCCGCCATCAAGATTAACAGGTATTGAACCACCAAAGGATGTCTCCCCGTTTAAAAGTATTTCCTTTCCTTTTCCCTTTTCAGCAAAACCTAAATCTTCGTATGCTATCAACTCTGCAATAGAAAAACAATCATGCACCTCAGCCACATTTATATCACTTGGTTTTAAACCTGCTTGTTTGTATGCAGATTGGGCAGCAAGCCTTGTTGCTAAAAGGCTTGTTAGGCTTTGTCTTGCATGCAATGCAAGCGTGTCTGTTGCATGACCTGAACCAATTATCCAAATAGGATATTTAAATTTATTAGCAAGCCTTTCTGATACCAGCACAACAGCAGCTGCGCCATCTGTTATTGGAGAACAATCTAAAAGATGCAATGGATCTGCAATCAAGGCTGACTTTAACACATCTTCGACGGTTATTTCATTGTTGAACTGCGCGTATGGATTATTCTTTCCGTGCTTGTGATTTTTAACAGGGATAAGTGCCAGTTCCTCACGTGTTAATCCGTATTCATACATATACCTTCTTGCCATAAGCGCATAAAGACCAGCAAATGTTAGACCTATTGAAGATTCCCATTCCTGATCTCCTGCTCCCATGAGCGTTGCAATTGCATTTGAGCCCTTGATGTCTGTCATCTTCTCTGCACCTGCAGCAACAACTATATCATATTCACCTGACCTGACTGCAAGATATGCCTGTCTAAGTGCAAGGGCACCTGATGCACATGCTGCTTCACATCTTATACCAGGTATTGGATTTAGACCTGCCTGATCAACTGCAAGTGCACCAAGATGTTCCTGACCTATGAATCGACCTGCTGACATATTTCCAACAAACACTGCCTGCACCTGTGAGCCATCTATACCAGCATCTTGTAGTGCAAGGCTTCCTGCCTCGGTTGATAGGGCACGCAGTGACTTTTCCCAATGCTCGCCAAACTTTGTCTGTCCTACCCCTACAATAGCCACTTTCATATCTTCAGTTTCCTCCTAAGCCTTGTATACATTCCATAATCAATGTATGTCTTTTTATTAATCCAGTGAGAAAGTGGATGCACTGCATTCCTTCTTTCTTCAATCTTGTCAGTAACTATGAATGAAAAGCTATCAGAACCAGCACCCGAGCCATATGATGTGAGGAGTATCCTCTGTCCTGGTCTTGCACAGTCAAGTACAGTACACAAACCAAGCAGACTTGATGCTGAATAACAATTACCTATTTTTTTCACCACAAGTCCTGTCTCATACTGTTCTGGTTTAAAACCAAGTTGTGTTGCAACTGTGATTGGAAACTTGCCATTCGGCATATGAAATACCGCATAATCGAAATCTGAGACCTTCAGACCAAGTTTTGAGAGAAGACCCTGTGTAGCAGCGGTTACATGTTTGAAATATGCTGGCTTTCCTGTAAAACGTGCTGCATGTGATGGATAGCTTTCCCCTTCTCTCCTCCAAAAATCCGATGTATCTGTTGTATAGCTGTAAAAACCTTCAAGGATTGCAAGAGGTTCGTGACCAATCAAAAATGCCGCTGCACCTGCTGCAGCAGTATATTCAAGGGCATCTCCTGGTTTTGATTGTGCACAATCAGCACCTATTGCCATGCCATATTTTATCCATCCTGCCTGCACAAGTGCTGCACAAAGTAGCAGCGCTGTTGTGCCCGCCTTGCATGCAAACTCCATATCAACAACATTCAGCTCTGAATTTGCCCCTATCGCCTCTGCAACAACAGTACCAGATGGCTTTACGATATAAGGATGACTCTCAGAGCCTATATACAATGCGCCTATTTCCTTTGGATTTATACCTGCTCGCTTAATAGCTTGTTTTGCAGCCTCTACAGACATTGTGATTGTATCTTCATCAAGTGCTGGAACAGATTTCTCAGTTATGACCAGGCCAGATTTTATATCATCTGGATTTTCTCCCCATATCCGTGCTATTTCTTCAACCTTTATCCTATACCTTGGTACATATCCACCATAGCCAACAATACCTATCATAAATGAAAATTTTCGAAAAAAAGATTTTTAAAGCATGGCAAAAAAATTCACAAATTGACGAATTTTTAAATTTTATTAGGTCCTTTAATTTATAACATGGAAACACTTGAATGTATCCATACAAGGACATGCATAAGGAGATTCAAATCAGAGGATATAGATGATGAAACGATAAAAAGGCTTATCGAGGCAGCCATACAAGCACCATCTGCAGGCAATACACAGGATTGGATATTCATTGTTGTAAGGAATATAGAGATAAAAAAACAGATAGCAACAGCTGCCCTTGAACAGGATTTCATTGCCCAGGCACCTGCTGTTATTGTCGTGGCAAGCAACATCGATGCTATCACAAAGGCGTACGGTGAAAGAGGGAGAAACCTTTATTCGATACAAGATACAGCTGCAGCTGTGCAAAATCTACTTCTTGCTGCATGGGATAGAGGGCTTGGTGCATGTTGGGTTGGTGCATTCTCTGAAAAGGCTATTTCGGATATACTTGCCCTTCCAAGCTATGTCAGACCCCTTGCAATCATACCTATTGGCATGCCTGCACATATACCAAAAAAGCCTGGAAGAAAGGCTATAAAAGATGTCATACATTGGGAGCATTGGTAATGGCAAGGGAAAGGATTGCTGCGATTGTAATAGGTCTGCTCATGATAGGTTCTATAGTCGGGTTTGCAGTCATGTCAGCAAGGCCTATAACAAGAGGACAAAGTATCAGCCCTGTAATTGAAAGGCTTCTCACACCACAAGAAAAAATCCAGGTTTTGAGGACAGGAAGGGTGCTAATAGAATATATCTATCCTTCTGATTGTAATGATTGTGAAAAAAAGGCTGGAATGTATTATGGTTTTGTGCAAAGATATGCCAACTTCACTGTCCTTGAGATTGTACAGACAAACGCAACAACCACGGATCAACTTATAGGTATTGGTGGCCAAATACGTGAACTTAAAAACATAACAACAGAAGATGAGCTGTTTGCTGTTTTTTGTGAATCAGCTATCATCAAGCCAAGAGAGTGCCTTTTTCTAACTCTGTGATTATGTTAGATTAATGCTGTCTAACGAAAAATTAATCGAAGTGAGGAAAGTGATTTTCATTTTTACGCGAAGATGTCATTTAAGCATGACGAAGCCATTCAAAAGCTAAGCATGATTTTTATATCTATTAAACATAGATAAAATCAATCACATCTCCTTTTTTGTTTTCTCTAATACTTTGCTAAGTGGTCCCCGTGGATTATGACCATCATTGTAATACTTTATTCCACTTGCATAATGTTTAACATAATTTAATTCTTTTTCAATTGTTTTCCATGCCAAATTCCATATGTTTGGTGTGTCTGTCATATGCGGAAATTGCAAAATTATATCAGGTTTAAACTTTCGACATAATTTCTTAAACTTGTCTGCTGTTTTTCTTTTCCAACTCTCAGGTTTTGCATTTGCTTGACCCCGAGGACTAAATACATTAAGGTCATGACAACCGAGAATAACTATTTTTTGATTATTGAGTTTAATGAAATGAGTATTAAGGTCATTAATTCTTATAAGGTCTCTTTTTTGTCCTTCTGTTGGATAAAATTTGCCAGTCCAATGTATGGTTTTTGATTCTTTTAAGTCAAAAATTGCAATTAACTCTATGTGCTGATTATTACCAGGGTTTTTGCTATCAATTCCTATTATAAAATAATCAGCAATTTCCTTTAATTTATCAAAAGCATCTTTGCTAATACAATCAAAGAACTCAGTAATTTTCAACTCAGCAGATTGATAAAAAATATTGAGTTTTTTATTTGCTTCATTAACATCAATCCATTTGCTAAATTCTGAAGGCCAATCAAATCTTAAAAATCCCCGGGTGTTACAATAAATTCACACTTCATATTTTTGAGTTTGCATCCTGAACAAAAGAAACCAAAACATTTTTTAATTTTGTTAAAATTGGTTTACGATCTTTATACTGTTTACCAGATACAATTATCCGAGCAATTTTATGTTTTCCTGAGTTTCTCGGGATTATTTTATTTAAATAGTCAATAGCATTTTCACTTGCCCAATCAAAATCACCGTGTTTGATTCTAATAAGTTTATAGCCATGTTTAAATGCTTCAATGTCTCTTACGGCATCATAGTAAGCTCGTTTTTCATCTCTATCAACAGGATAGTTATCCTTTGCATTGATTTTTTTACACTGATCGATCCAATAATCTTTGTCAAAATAAAGCTTAATATTTTCAGGGTAATTTTCTAAAGTGATCTTACGTGCCTGGCTGAAATGCTGATTCTCATCATATTCAATGATTATCTTATGTTGCTCAATCACAATGTCGCATGCCAAAGGATAATTAGGTTTAAGGAATGTTTTTTGATTTCTATATTTTATTAACGCATCAACAATTTTTTTGTATTCGATAGGTAATTGTTCAGGATCAGGGGTTTTGAGCCATTCAAATTTTTTCTCAGTTTCTATAATTCCAAATCTTTTTTGTAATGCTCTTTGCAAAGCATTTTTTTGTTCCACGACAGAAAGTTTTTTGCTGATGACTTCCTTTTTTGCTGATATTTTTTTAACACGGGTCTTATTATATTCAATTTCAAATCCAAGTTTTTTGAAAAAATTTACTGTTTCTTGGCCACCGCCATATTCATTTTTCTTAATTTCTTTGTTATTTGCGATTTCAAATGCAAGCCCACGAATATGTTTAGCAGGATATCTCCTGCCATTATAAACCAAAAAGGTATTTCGAGGTCTAGGATAATCTGGATTAAGCTTTTCAAATTTCTGAATAGCACTAATAACATGTTCCCTTTTTACATTCTTCCATAAATTTTTCATGTTTTATAATCATAAGCTAATTATATAAAATTTTCAAAACGAAGTAACAGTTGAGAGTTTTTGAGAGTTCAATGAAGATACATAAAAATATTTTATTAAACAGAATAATCTCAAGTCCAATTTTATCAAGGTTTCGAAAAAATTGCAAATATACTTTAAATAGAACTAATTTTTTTCAACCTTTCAATCTCTGCCTTGCCCTGTGCAAGCTGCGCGCTTCCACCGCCAACTATTCCATACCTTTTCAACACTTCCCTTGCATCCTTGGTCTTTGACATGCACACAACATCACCTTGCCCATTCCACAAAAGAATGGTTGATTTTGGGTTTTTTTCAATAAATTTTGCTGCAATGAGTATGAGTGTTTTTCTATCTGCATCGATTTGAACAGCGCTGAATGGTTGAACAGAAATCTGACTTGCAATCTCTTCTGAAGTTTTTTCTTTTTGTTTTTCCAAAACCTTCTTTTTCTGTTTCCATTTTTCAAAAAGCCATTTACAGAAGTCAACAAACTCTCCTTTGAATTGCTGCTGTTCGCCAATATCTGCAATAAATCTTTTTATTGTTACCGGCAACTGTTCAAGTGAAACAGAAAAGAATCCTGCAGCGTTGCGCAGTGATTTTATGATATCATAGACATACACATCTGCCCAATTGGATAGAACCTGCTTTACTTCAGACCATATGCCTGCTACATGCTCTTCATACTCCTTTGCAGCATCGCCTGCTTTTATGTTTATCCTTACAATACCATCCTGTATCCGCTCTGTTGATGTGATGATAATCTTGCCTACATCTGATGTATTTCTACAATGCAGCCCTCCACATGCCTCCCAGTCATCCTCTGCTATGCCTATTATTCTAAGTTTTTGAGCCGGTACTGCACCACCTTGATATATCCTCATCCCAAATCTTTCCTCTGCCTCTGCCCTTGGCAGAATTAGATGATGAACAGGTAAACGCCTCGCAACAATTTCATTTGCGCATTTTTCTATCCTTTCTGCCTCATCATCGCTTATTGCCTGGTAATGTGTTATGTCAAGATGTGCCTTATCCTCTGATTTTCCTGAACCTGCCTGCCATACATGACCTCCGAGCACACGCCTTGCTGAAAGATTTATGATATGTACAGCTGTGTGATGCCTTCTTAGCCTGTCTCTCCTCTTTTTATCTATTTCCCCTTTTATCTTCTGGCCTTTCTTAAATTCAGGTCCCTCCACAAAATGCACAACAACATCCCCTATTTTTTTCACATCATAAACCCTGTATTTCTTTCCATTTGCAATAATCCAGCCATGGTCTGCCTCCTGTCCTCCACCCTCTGGATAGAATGCTGTCTGTGAAAGGACAACAGCCTTTCCGTCAAAAACACCAAGCACATCTGCCTCAAATACAGCAAGCTGGTCATCCTCATAAAAAAGTAGTTTTGTTGGTGGAAGTGATGGAAGCTCTATCTTTTCTTTCCTTTCTTCAACCTCA
>JAVZYR010000004.1:0-26515 GCA_038999435.1 Candidatus Aenigmatarchaeota archaeon
CAAGCCAAATCTTTTCTGCAATAAAGGGCACGAATGGAGATAAAAGTTTTAGCAGCCTTTCCATGACCTAGAAAAGGCAATAGGCTGCGCTGCTATCTTTTTGTGCAAGCCTTGACCGTATAAGCTTTATATAACATCTTGAGAGGTCTTCAATCACAAACTCAACAAGCCCTCTTGCAGCATGATGGAATCTGAAATCTTCAAGTGCAGATGTTGTGTCAGCGATTATGGTGTTTATCCTTGAAATTATCCATTTGTCCTCAAGTGCAGAAACTTTTGCTTCCTGCCTCTTTGCATAGAGTTTTATGAAATCACAGCAGTTTAGAAGTATGTTGAAAAATCTCTTGAGCTCTTCTGCAGACTTTAGATTGAATTTTTGTGTATTCCATGGCGGCACATCATAGCAATAGTAAAGCCTTAGCATGTCTGCACCAAGCCTTGCCCATGCATCCTCTGCCCACACAACATTGCCAAGCGATTTTGACATCTTCTCGCCCTTTTCATCAAGTGTCCATCCATTCAAGCACACGGTTTTATATGGACTCTCACCGAATGTTGCAAAAGCACAAAAGAAAAGTGTATAAAACCATCCTCTTATCTGGTCCTGTGATTCGTCAATAAGGTCAACAGGCCACAAGGCCTTGAAAAGCTGTTTGTTTTTGAATGGATAACCAAGCGATGCCCATGGCGCGATCCCAGAATCGAACCATACATCCATTATGTATGGATATCTGCTCATAACCCCACCACAATCACATTTCAGTTTTATTTTATCCACACTATCCTTATGCAAATCAACATCATCTGCTAATGGTTTTACAGACATCTTTTTCAACTCAGCCACAGAACCTATTGCCATCCTTCTTTGGCATTTTTGGCATTTCCATATCGGTAATGGAATGCCCCAATATCTCTGTCTTGTAATTGCCCAGTCCGGCGCATCTGCAAGCGTGTTCAAAAATCTTTCCCGTGCAAATTCAGGCAACCATCTCACATTTTCTGCCTCTTTCATCATGATATCCTTCAGCGTATCAATCTTCAAAAACCACTGATGCGATTTTCTGTATATCAATGGTGTTTTGCATCTCCAGCACAAAGGATAGGAGTGTATTATAAATCCTGCATAAAACAATTTCCCTGTTCTTTCCAGCTCTGCAATGATTTCTTTATCTGCATCCTTAACAAAAATCCCTGCAAATTTACCTGCCTCGCTTGTCAGCTTCCCCTCTTCATCAACTGGTGAGGGCTCTGGCAGGCCATAATGCTTTCCTGCCCTGTTGTCAACATCACCATGTCCTGGTGCGATGTGCACAAGCCCTGTTCCTGTCTCCATATCAACAAGATGGCCAAATTCTTCCTCTTCAGCAGCCCCCTTCATTGCAACCTTTGATGCAACCCTTTTCTTTATGATTGGTATCGAGGCAATGACCTGATGTGCGCTGTCCTCTTTTGTAAGTTCTCTCTGCAGTGGTACATCCAGCACAGGCTCGTATTTCAAACCTTCAAGCTCCTTTCCATAAAATTCATCTATAATATTGTAATCCAGCCCTAACTCCTCAAACACAGAAACCCTTTTCTTTGCGACTATCAACTTCTCCCTTCTTACATCCACAACTGCGTATTTCTCATCAGGCCTTACAGCTATCGCCACATTTGCAGGAAGGGTCCATGGTGTTGTTGTCCATACAAGAAGATGCATATCCCTTTCCTTTAATTTGAATTTTATGTATATAGATGGGTCTTTGAGATTTTGATAAGAATCTGAAACTTCATAACCTGCAAGTACTGTTTGACATTTTGGACACCAATAGCCTGGCTTCTCACCTTCAACAAACAGGCCTTTTTCATAGATGCGCTTTATTGTCCACCATCCAGACTCTATATAATAATTCTTATATGTCATGTACGGCTCGAGCCAACCTCGCCATGCACCGAGCTTTTTATAAAGTGCCATCCAAAGCGGTCTATTCGTCTCAGCAAGTTTTTTGCATTCAGCAATGAAACGTGAGATACCTATTCGCTCTATATCTTTTTTTGTGGTTATCCCAAGTTTTTTCTCAACTGCATTTTCTATCGGAAGACCTGAACAGTCAAAGCCTGGTTGCCACCACACAGAAAAGCCTTGCATTGCCTTGAATTTGCCCCACACATCCTTGAATGTTGTTGTCTTTACATGCCCGACATGTGGGATGTGATTTACATATGGCGGGCCATCAAGGAGATAGAATTTTTTCCCTTTTTTAAATTTCACAATACGCTGTGGTATTTTTTCCTTTTCCCAATAATTCAATATCTCACTCTCTATCTTTTTTGCATCATAAAATGCCATATTAAAAAGTTTGAGCCTGCGAATTTAAATTTAAAAGACTTATTTAAAATAGGAGGTTGTAAATGGAAAAAAAGAAGCTTGTAGGAACCATAACACATTACTTTACAAACCTTGGTGTTGCAGTTGTACAGCTTAGCGACACAGTCAAAAAAGGTGATGAGATAAGCATTGAAGGTGCAACAACAAACATAAGACAAAAGATAGATTCCATGCAAATAAATAAAAAGCCTGTGGAAGAGGCAAAAAAGGGGCAATCAATAGGGCTTAAAGTACCAGACAGGGTCAGAGAGAACGACAAAGTATACAAGATTATTGCTGCTTAATCTGAGTTTAAAAATTAAAAAGCAGATTTAGTTTAGTGCTCAGTCTTTGAATGCCCGAAGGCATACCGTGGCCCGCATCATATAGATACTGCCACTGAATCTGAGCTGCACCCTAAATCTGCATTTTTTAATTATTTTTGGTATTTAAATACCTTTTCAGGCCATTCAACATCATCTGTCCTTTCATTAGGTCTTGGATTTGTGGCTATTTTCAGCCCTGATGTATGCGTAATAAAACCTGTAACTGCAATCATCGCACCATTATCACCAGCATACCTTTTTGGTACCCTCGCAAACCTGCATCCTCTTTCCTTTGCCATTGTTTCGAGCATCTGTGCAAGCCTTTCATTTGCAGAAACCCCGCCTGTGAGAAGCAGCTCTGATTTGCCAAGATGCGCAAGTGCACGCTCAGCAACTTCTGTTATCATTGCAAAACATGTCTCTTGCAAAGAAAAGCACAAATCGTTAAGGCTAATCCCTGCGCGAAACTTTCTTATTGCCTCTGTAACGATACCAGAAAAACTCAGGTCCATACCTTTTACTGTATATGGCAAATCTATCCATTTCCCCTCTTTTGCCATTGTCTCTATCTCAGGTCCTGCTGGAAATGTAAGCCCAACAGCCCTTCCAAACTTGTCAAGTGCATTGCCTATGCCCATGTCCTGTGTTTCACCAAATATGCGATATCTACCATCTACCCATGAAACAATTTGTGTATTTGCACCTGAAACATAAACTGAAACAGGATCTTTAAGTCCTGTTAAAAATCTTCCAATTTCTATGTGAGCGACACAATGATTAACACCTATCTTTGGTTTTTTAATTCTTTTCAAAAATTCATACCCTGCCCTAAGACATGGCGGAAGCCCTGGCCCACGCGAAAATGCAATCAGCTGTACATCAGTCATATCTACACCTGCCTGCAAAAGGGCATCCCTCACAACCTTATCAGCAACTGCCCTATGATGTGCTGCTGCCTCTAACGGAACTATACCCCATCCTTTGGCTGGTCTATACACATCTTTAATCTCTGATAGTATTTTTTTCCCATCAAATACACCAGCACCAAATGTATGGGCAGTTGACTCTATGCCAAGACACAGCATAAAAGATTTAAGTTTTTTGATTAAAAATTGTAATGGGAATAGCAGCTGTTTATAATCCTGATAAAAGTGATTGCATCGATTATCTCCACACAGCAATCTTTCAGATAAATCACACAGGACAGGAATGTTGCGGTATTGCAGTTTATGATAACAAAAAAATCAGCTCACTTACACATGCAGGGCTTGTTCGAGAGCTGAAAATTCCGGAAAATATGCATGGTTGGTGTGGTATAGGAAATGTAAATAAATATGTTGACCATCAACCAAGAAAATTTAACTCACCGAAATTAGGTGAATTTGCAATAACATTTGATGGCTATATCATAAACAGAAAGGAGTTAAAAAATAGGGTTGGTGGGGTTTTTTCAAGCCTATACGATGTTGAGCTTGCTGCTCGGATAATCTCTGATGGGAAAGATTTTCCAGATGGTATAGAACATTTGGCAAGAAATATCAAAGGTGCTTTTTGCATCAGCATACTTACTGAAAATGGCGAGATTTATGCATCACGTTGTCCCCTTGCACTTAAGCCATTGATATGGGGACAAGGTAAGAACAGCTATGCTGTTATAACAGAATCGCGGGCATTTAGAAAGGCAGGCATGGAACCTGTAAAAGATATAGAACCTGGAGAGATTGTGAAGATTGATGATTATGGGATACATACGGTCAAAAAAATTGAGGGAAAGGGTAGAAAACATTGCTCATTCCAGTGGGGCTATTTTGCATGGATAGATTCTGTGATTGAAGGTATACCAGTTTCAAAGGTCAGGGAAAGGGTTGCTGCAATCTTAGCAAAAAAGGATAAGGATGCAGGTCTTGATATAGACCTTGTTTGTGCTATAGAGGATTCGGGAAAGGCATATGGTGAGGGCTATGCTATGGCATTCGGTGCACCATATCTAACCTGTATACCAAAATATCCCTATGCAATCAGAAGCTATGAGAGGCCAAAAGAATCCAGAGAAAAGGAGGCATATGTTAAATTTTCAACTGTCGATGAAAGGATAAAAGGAAAAAAGGTAGTTGTATGTGATGATTCGATAAGAAGAGGGACTGTAACAAGAAAGGGCCCATTAAGATTTGTGAGGGCGGCTGGTGCAAAAGAGATTCACTTAAGAATTGGAACACCAAAGAATATAGCATATTGTAGATTTGACGATAGAGATGCAGGGGATGAAACACTTCTTGCAAATCAACTTAAAACTGATGAAGAGATTGCAAAATACCTTGAGGTTGATTCGGTAAAATTTCCTGAAGTAGATGAATTTGTTAGCGCAATTGTCCAAGGCAGCAAGCTCAAAGCAGATGATCTCTGCCTTGGTTGTTATACAAAGGATTTTTCATTTTTGCTTGATGATTAGATAAGAAAGCAAAGTGATTGCCATCAAAAATGCCAATATAACAAATATCCATAAGATTAGGATCCACTCAACCTTTGGCGTTTCAACCTCAACTTTTAGAGGTGTACAGTTCTGCCATAAAGATGGCATTGTACATGTTGTGTTGCACTGATTTACATCAATACATTCTCTAAATTGTATGCCTGGCTCAAGACATGGTCCCCATTCCTCGCATGTCCAATTTTCAACACAAGGCCTTGGGCATGGCGGGCATGGTGCACCTGGTGCTCTGCAAGGTGGGCATGGCGGGCATGCTGGACAGGGTAGACATGTAAACTTGATGAAATCGTCATAGGCCCATTCAGAGCATGCACCATATACATCACATGTCCGTGCACCCCAAACATACAGCGCAAAATCTGACAGATTTTGTTCAATCTGTGGTGGGCTTGCAGGTGATTTTATACTTCCATTGAATGTATATTCATCGTATGTTCTGTCATTGTCAGGGTCACTACCGGATTCCCATCTCAATATCACATACTGCTGGTTTGTATGATTTTGGCCATAGAGCACAGGTTTGCTTGGTGGATTATTAAAAAGCAAAAAACTATCTGTTGCCCAATCTGAACAGCATAGCTGATTGCATGTTCGTACAGACCATGTATGAGGGCCAAAGCTTAGCTCGATTTGTATTGGCGGGCTTATCTGGCTCTGATTTCCATCAATGCTAAATATATCGTATGTTGGAAGATTGTTCGGGTCTTGACCAGATGTCCAAAAAAACATTATAGTTCTGTTGTGGCTGTCAGGCACATCCTGTAAGGTTGGCTTACTTGGTGGTTGGCATAGGGTGACATTGACCTCTGCTGCATAATAATCATCAGCAATCCCTTCTGCCTGACCATATGCCATGTCCTTTTTTGCCGTTACAAAAACCCTTCCTCTTGCCGGTATGTTTAGGTTTGCAACAACATAGTAGCCATTTTCATCTGTGTGTGTTGATTGAAAACAACCATCGACACAATTTGCAACCGTTATGTTTACATCTGCCCCGGAAATCGTGTTTCCAAATTGGTCAAATATCCATCCCTCGCACGTTCCCATGTAGATGGCACCTACATTTGGTATAAGAAGGAAAAAAGTAGCAAGAATTGCCCATTTCATGTTTATGATTGGAGATAACTTTTATTATACTTTAGCATGCCTTCTGTTTGCATAAGGATAAATTGCCCCTCACCTTTGTATATGAGCCAAAATGGCTTTGTTGCCGAATGATTGGAGAATATGTCAAATTCCTGTCTGCTTGTATTCCATTTCATAAGATATCTCCAATTAATACCATCGAGATATCTGCTAATGTTTGTTGAAAATGTGTAAGGATATGTCGGTGCATTCCAACCAACAAGCAAGCTTATGTTCATATCCCCAAATTCGTCTCCACTAATCTCAAGCCAACCACTGTCATTTTTGAAATATATAAAGTAACTTTCATTCAGATCAAAACTATCGAATGGATTTTGGCTTGTCCTTGGCGAGTATATGTCAAATTCTTGTCTGCTCCTATTCCATCTGAGTACGTATCGATAATCGATATCTTTTAGAATATGTTCCACTGATAGATTTTGAGGTTGAGCACAGACTGAAAAAAGATTCCATCCTTTGTAAAATTTTATCGAACAGGGCTGAAGGACATTCAGGCCAACAGTTCCTGAAACATAAGATGTTAATGTAAAACTAAACCACAAAGTAAAAATAGATTGCAGAACACTGAGAAAAACATAGACATAAACAAGGACAACAAGTTTTCTCATTTAGATTTTTTTGGTTTTGTCCACTTAAGCTTCTTTGGGTCTCTTCCTAACAAAAAATTCCTTTCGCATTTTGAGTTACAAAAATAGAGTATTTTACCTGAATTTCGCACGAGCATTTTACCTCTCCCTTCTGGAAGCATGCTTGAGCAAAAACTACATTTTGGCATGTTATTTCCTCTGCAATCTTGTTTCAGTCTCCAGCTCTATTTCTTTTAGCATGAGTATATCCCCAATCTTTACAGGCCCAGAGACATTTCTTATGAGAATTTGTGGCCCTTCTTTTGTCTCTTCGAGAAGGCGACATCTAACCCTTGATACGCCTTTAACCCCTAACTTCCCCATTATCTGTATAACTTCTGCCGGAACCATTACTTACTAATCTCTTTGAATTTTTTACCCAGCTCAGCGACAATCTTTTTTGCATCCCCTTCTTCTACTATTGCAATTGAGGATGAACCCACTGCAAGTCCTGCTGCCTTTCCTAACTCCTCCTTCGATGGCACGAAAAGATACGGGACTTGTTTTTCTTCACATAGCACTGGAAGATGCATTACAATCTCTTCAGGACTGACATTCTCTGCTATGGCGACAAACTTTGCAATCCCTCGCTCTATTGCCTTTGTCGTTTCATTAACACCTTTCCTAATCTTTCCTGTCGTTTTTGCGATGGATATTGCCTCGTAGATTTTTGGCACTAATTCAGCTGGGACATCAAACTTTGCATATGTTGGTTTTGCCATATTACCTCCACTTCATTTTTGCTTAAGTGAAGGTGAGAAAATCTCACCTCCTCTTCTCATCGGATCGATTGATGAATAAAATTTTATTTTATAATTTAAATTTCTTAAAAATCTTTAAATCCTGCCATATCCTTTCTGCCTTTGCCAGCTCAGCCCTGCCCTTATCGGTTATAGCATAATATGTTCTTGGAGGACCATCTGCTTGTGCCCTCTTTGTTATTTTTATATAACCTCCAGCACATAACCTTTTTAAAACAATATACGCAGTTATCTGTCCTGGGACAAATCCGAAATTTTTCTTCACCTCTTGCCTAATCTCGTAGCCATACATCTCACGAGATGTTAACAAAGATAGTATATAAAGCCAAAGATTATCTTTTGTGATAGATTTTTCAAATCTCTCGCTTGGTTTCATAACTATTTTAAGATATAAAATATTTAAGTGGTATTTTACAATATAAAATAGTATGGGGGATATTCGCATAGCCATTGCAGGTATTGGTAATTGCTGTTCAAGCTTGATTCAGGGCATATTTTATTATCAAAATGTTGACAATAATGATAAAACTATACCAGGGCTAATGCATAATATTTTAGGTGGTTATAGAATATCAGATATTAAACCTGTTGCAGCATTTGACATAGACAAAAGAAAGATTGGAAAAGATTTATCAGAGGCTATATTTTCAAAACCGAATTGCACAAAAATATTTTTCAAGGACATCCCAAATCTTGGGGTTGAAGTCCACATGGGTCCTGTGATGGATGGTTTTTCACCTCACATGGCAAACTATCCTGAGGATAGAACATTTGTTATATCTGAAAAAAGGCCAGTTGATGTGGTTGATGTGTTGAAAGAGACAAAAACAGAAATTCTGATAAATTACCTTCCTGTTGGCTCAGAGAAAGCAACAAAATATTATGCTTCTGCTGCACTTGAAGCAGGCTGCGCATTTATAAATTGCATACCTGTTTTTATCGCATCTGATGATGCCTGGTCAAAAAGGTTTGAAGAAGCAAGGCTGCCTTTGATTGGAGATGATATAAAATCTCAGATTGGTGCAACAATCCTACATAGAACCCTTGTGCGACTTTTTTCAGAAAGAGGTATAAAGATAGACAGAACCTATCAACTTAATACGGGTGGAAATACAGACTTTCTGAATATGCTCGAGCGCTCGCGACTGAAATCAAAAAAAATTAGTAAAACACAATCCGTACAATCTCAGCTTCCTGTGCCTCTCGAGCCTGAAAATATACATATAGGTCCATCTGATTACGTGCCGTGGCAAAATGATAATAAAGTTTGCTTTATTCGTATAGAAGGTAGAAAATTTGGCAATGTGCCGGTTGAACTCGAATTAAGGCTTTCTGTTGAGGATAGCCCAAATTCAGCAGGTATCGTTATCGATGCAATAAGATGTGCAAAGATTGCGCTTGATAGAGGTATAGGCGGACCGCTTATAGCTGCAAGTGCATATTTCATGAAATCTCCTCCCAAACAGTACCCAGACTGGCTTGCAAGACAGATGCTTGAGGATTTTATAGGAAATGAAAAGGCTTGACCTTGTTGTTGTGGGTTATCTTTTACATGATGTTATAGAAATAAATGGGAAAAAGTATTTTGCACTTGGTGGGCCTGCTGCATATACATCCCTTGCAGCAAAAGCACTTGGACTAAATGTAGGTATCGTCTCAAAGGTTGGGCCTGAATTTAAATATCATAGATTGATCGAAAGTATAGATAGAGAAGGTGTATCAATCCAAAAGAGAACAACAACATTTTACAATATATACATCAATGGAAAGAGATATCAGTCAGTAGAAAATATCGGCGAGCCTATATCTGTACAAGATTTTCCATCATCATATCTTGGTGCAAGATTTATTCACATAGGACCTGTGATATGTGAAATAGAAAAAGACCTGCTGAAATGGATAAAACAAAAATCAAATGCAAAAATAATACTTGACCCACAAGGTTTTTTGAGAAATGAAAACAATGGATGGATAGAAAGGGTCAAATTTGATTTTAGTATGCTTGAGTATGCAGATATCATAAAGGTATCTGAAGATGATATTGATGATGAGAATCTTTTAATAAAAAAATGCAAAGAAATGGAAAAAATCTTGATCATCACAAGAGGAGAAAAAGGTTCTGAGCTGTTTTATCCATTCTATGCAAAAATCGATGCATTTCCTGCAAAGGTTGTTGACCAAACTGGTGCTGGCGATGTGTATGTTGCAGGACTTGTCTATGGCCTGCTTCAAGGCTTTGAACTTCAAAAGGCATGTTGGTTTGCATCTGCTGTCGCATCTTTTTCTGTTAGCAGACAAGGGCCCTCACATTCTCTCGAGAGCTTCGATGCCAAGAAGGTTGAGACAGAGCTTGAGCATCTCTGCCACACAAAAAGTTAATGCTAAACGGGCTTGAATATTTTCAGATTTTAGTATTGGCACATTCTGATAAAATTCATTGAATGCATCGGAGAGGTCAAGTGCATAGTTTGCAATGTAATGTGGTCTTAGGTCTCGCTCAGCTTTGAACAGCACCCATCCAAACTCTGAAAGAAGTTTTAGAATGGCAATTTCTCTTTTATCGTTCAACACACCTACTTTAGGTTTCACATCACCTGCATTTCTCAGTACAGACCTTGCCCTTGCATATGTGTATTGCACGTATGGTGCTGTATCGCCATCAAAGCGTAATGCTTCGTCTGTCCACACACAGCCCTTTTCAGGACTGATACGTAGCATTGTCCACTTTAGCGCGCCTATACCAACAGCATCGGCAATTTTCTGCTTTTCAACCATGCTATAGCCTGGCATCTTTTCTTCTACAATTTGTGCTGCAATTGATTTTGCTTCCTTAACAAGCTCATCAACAGAAATGAAACTTCCTTTCCTTGTTGAAATTCTTCCTTCAGGTAATTTTAGATGCTCATAGAAAACAATCTTGTATCTCTTTATCTCCTCAGGATAAATCAAACTTAACGCATTTTTAAGTTGCTCAAAATAAAGTTTTTGGTCACAACCTATCACAACAATGTTATATCTTGCCCTTTTGAATTTGTCTGCATGGTATGCAAGGTCACGTGCAGGATATATTGTTGTGCCGTCTGATCTTGTAAGCGTAAATTGTCTTTCAATTCCCCATTTACTCATATCAAGCCATGCCCTTTTTCCATCATATCTCAAATGTCTCTTGAGTTTTGCTAAAATGTTTTTGACATCCGTCAAGTATGTACTTTCTAATCTGAAATTATCAATCTTTATTCCAATCTCACTGAGTGTTTGCCTATGTCCATCAAGACATGCATCAACGATTTTTTTGTAGCAGGCCCTGATTTTTTTATCTCCTGACTCAAAAAGTTCCATTAACCTTCTTATCTCTTCTTCGAGCATCGGATTATCTTCAATCCTTTTGTTGCCTTTAACATACATGTCTACAACCCACCAATCTGGTTTTTCTTTTCCCCTCTCTTTTCCATGTCTTAAATACTCAAATACTGCTATTGCAATCTGCCTTCCCATATCATTAACATAAAACTCTGTTCTTGTTCTATAACCGCAAAATTTCATTATCCTTGCTATTGAATCACCAAGCACACTATTTCTGAAATGACCTATATGCAGTGGGCCATCAGGATTTGCAGATGTATGTTCAACCAACAATGTGGATTTTGGTTTGCCTTTGCAATAGTTTTGTTTTTTTCTCAAAATCTCAGATAATATTTGTGGACCTGCCTTTTCCCAATCAATAAATATATTCAGATATCCGCCTTTTGGTTCTGCCCTTTTGACAATATCTGATTTTAGCAAATTAGCAATCTCTTCTGGTTTTTTTCTAATCTTAAAACATGGCAATGCAAAATCTGCCCCTATATCCTTTGGTGGAATTTCAAGTAGAGCTACTGCTTCTTTTATTCCAATCTTCTCAAAATCTTTTGCAAGTTTTTCTCTTATGTTCATAGGATAGCCCGGGGCGGATTTTCTTTTTAGTGCGTGGAAGCGTAGCCTCGCACGCTTTTTTGCCTGAAGCGTGCCGTGGAAGCGGTTAGCTCCCTCTTGCTCGCACGCTTCTGTTTGGGAGCAGGAGAAGCGTGCATTCGAACCGCCGTCAGCGGGTCTCTTTATCTATCATTGCTCATCAGCTCAAAGCTTTGATTTGCTCCACCACAGCTCTAAAGAGCTCTGCAGGTGGTTTCTGCTCCACCGCTCTTTGCATGAAGCGGTAGCTCTAAAGAGCGGTGATACCAAAGCCCGCTATGCTTGACCATTTAGCACACACAGCCTTTTGGCTGGTGTTCTACACCACCGGGCTATATTAAATAATTAGGGTGAGAGATTTTTAACTACGTCTAAACCCTTTTTTGTTATTACCCAACATGTTCCAAGTGACTCAATCTTTTTTATGAATCCTTCCTGTCTCAACCTTGCAAGCGCTGTGTCAACGCCATCACTATCTCCTAAAATTTTGCTTAGCTCAGCTGTTGTTATCAATGACTGTTTTTCTAATAGCACGAGTATTTTCTGCTCTACCTCTTTCATGTCTTCAATGCCTTAACAACCTCTTCTCCAAACTTTTTTGCGGCATGAGGACCATTTGCAGTTACAATCTTTCCATCCCTCACAACATCAGAGCCCTGCCATATCGCTCCTGCAACCTTCAGCCTCTCCTTAAATTGACCATTCCAGCACGTTGCCTTTTTGCCATTCAACAGACCTGCATTTGCAAGTATCACAGGTGCAATGCATATAGCTGCAACAACCTTTCCTTTTGAGGCAAATTTTTTGGAAAGCTCGTGTGCCTTTTTGTCATTAAAATATACCTGAGAACCTGTACCACCAACCCAAACTATACCATCAAAGCCCTTTTCATCTATTTTGTCAATGCTCATCTCAGCAACAGCAGTCCCTCCTAACATGCCTCGCTTTTCGCCTATGCTTTTTGATGCTGTGCTGATGCTTATGCCTGCCTTCTCAAGAACTGCCTTTGTTTCAAAATACTCTTCATCTCTGAAATTTTCTGGTGCAATAACCATTAAGACCTTCATAAAAAGTATTTAAGTCTATTTGTTTAAATCTTTGTATGCCCGTAATAGGTTTGACAATAAAATCGATGTCTGCAACAAGATATGGTACTGCAACAGGTGAGATTAAGATAAATTCCACACCAAAAGTTAATGATGTAAAAGAAGTGACTGTTGGTACACTAAACAGAAAGGCCCTGTCTTTTGAATTTGAATTTGTTACAAAATACGAGCCGGACATGGCTGAGATGAAGATAGAAGGTGAGCTGTTGTATCTTGCTGATAAAAATGAGCCGATACTCAAGCAATGGAAAAGCAAAAAAACGATACCAGAAAAGGTTTCTGTTGAGATATTGAATCATTTGTTCAGACGATGTCTTTTGAAGATGGCAAACTTTGCCGATGATTTGCAGCTGCCACCTCCAATCCAGATACCGAGAGTAACAATTAAAAAACAGCAAACACCAGAAGGTGTTGGTTAGAGCCACCTACCAAGGCCAGGTTTTTGTCTAACTTCTTTTAGTTTAGATATAACGCTGTCTATTCTCTCTTCTGAGAAGTCATGCTCTTCGACCATAATCTTTTTGACAGCAATTTCATCAAATCTTGTTTTTGGTATCTCCACTTTCTCAACAGGAGGATTTATAAAGAAATCAAAAATCTCATCAAAAGCAACATCAAACGGCCATCCTCTTTCTGCGATAATCTGTTTTATATCCCTTTCTTTGACAAGCTTTAGCGCGGTCTTTGGCCCTATGCCTTTTATGCCACCTGGATTGTAATCAGTGCCTGTGAGTATGCCAAGTACTATTAGCTTTTTTCTATCGATGCCCAATGTATGAAGCACATCCTTCAACTCAACAATCTCTGGTTTGATATCTATCCATTTTTCTTTTTTTGGCAACTTTCTTCGCCCTGTGATTGTGAGATTTCGTACAAGACGCTCAGCACCAAAAAGGAGGCAATCCCAATCTTGTGAACCAACAGCCCATGCAAGGCCGTTATTTACCATCCATGCAGCTTGTGCCTCACCCTCTGATGGTGCCTGAATCCATGGAATGCCCATCGCCGTTAATAATGATTTTGCATCATCTATCATCTCATCAGTAAGTCGGGTTGCTGCCTGTGCATAGAGCCTGATTTTTTCAACATCTCCTGCTTCTATTGCCTCTTTCCAAAGCCTTTCTGCCTCTTCTCGCGCTCTTTGTCTTGCCTCAGCAGTTGCAGCCTTAAATACAGGAGGCTCGCCATCGAATACATATACCGGCCTTATACCTGCCTCGATGAGCCGGGCTGTTCTATAGAAAAGGCCTGAAAGATGGCTTGTTATCCTTCCTTTGCTGTCTCGCAGCGGCTCTCCTGTAAATCTGTCACGAATAATTGAAAGGAATTGATAAAGGCTATTGAATGCATCAATGGCAATGGTCTTGCCATTAAGTTGCTCAAGTTCTATGTTTTGACCAGACACAAGCTCGCCAAGATTGACGCCCATTTTGATTATAGGAAACAAAAATAAAATATGGGAAAGAGACCGTGGGAATATTACAATCTCCCACCGCCAAAAAGTGAGGCGAGCAAGGGTCCACTCAGCCTTGTTGATTGGGAGATATTCTCAGGTCTTGAGGTACCAACGCTGCCATTCTGGGTAAGGCTGGATGGTTGGGGCTTTCATACTTTAGCAGAAAAACTACAAAAACCGTATGATAAGAACTTTGCAAAAATTTTAGTTGGTATTGCAAAAGATTTGATGCAGATGTTTAATGCACAGCTTGCATACATATTTTCAGATGAAATAAATCTGCTCTTTACACACTTTACTGCATTCAGACGGGTTGAAAAGATCGATTCTGTATTTGCTGGCATTGCATCAGCAAGATTCAGTCTTACATGGAAGACACCTTGTGCTTTTGACTGCCGAGTTATACCTGTTCCAAAAGGAAAAATCCTATCATATCTACAATGGCGACAAGCTGAATGCTTCCGAAATCACAATAATGCCTGGGCATACTGGCTTCTGAGACAGGCTGGACTTTCTGCAAGACAGGCTGCAGATTTTCTTGAAGGTCTAAAAACCCAACATCTCGTTAAACTGTGCAGGGCATGTGGAAAGGATCTTAGTAAAACACAAACATGGCAAAGGCAAGGTATAATGCTTTATTGGAAGAAATACAAAAAATCTGGTTGGAATCCGATAAAAAAGAAAAGGGTTGTTGCACAAAGAAGAAGGGTTGTGATTGAATGGAACCCACCAAATTTTACAAAAAATAGATGGTTGATCAAAGAGCTTTTATCTGATATATGAGCTATAAAGAATTGCATGCAGCTGCAGAGGATTTTTTGGTAAAAAGGCTGACTGCACAGGGCCATGATGTTGAGAAAGAAAAGGCAAGAAATCATGATGTACTTTTCGATGTCTATGATGTCAGCACCGACACAGCCTGGGAGGTGCTTACAGCTAAGATTGTCCGTTCAGCACATGAACAGGATGAAGCAATCATCGCAAAGATTTTTCGATATCTGCTGTTTGTGAAAAATCTAAAATTCCTGATAGTAAGTTTTGGGCATGAAGAGATTGAAATGTTTCATAGGCTTGGTCTTGAGCATTGGCATTTGCATAATCATTGGTGGCATATAGGAGAGCTAAAAGGCTGGAGTTATCATCGAGGAAAATCTGCAAGAGAGATTGCAAATAGAATTTTTAAAGTCATGACCAATTATGCACCGATTTCAGAATGGTGTCGTGAAGGCCGAAGAAAAGAACATCCAAAAGCAGATGTGGCCGAAGATTTTGAACGGATGACAAATGAATTGGGTCTGCCAAAAAATTTTCTCATTGGACTTTGGCGAGATTGGAGACTTAATTGGGTATGGAAGCTTGAAAATATTTTACCAAAATGGAAAATCAGAAAATAAAATATCAACCTATTCTTTAAATTGGCTTAAAAATTCCTTTTCATAAAAGCTTATCCTTCCAGGTAAAATGATAACAGCAGGCTCACATTTTAACTCTTTGTTTTTTACAAGCCTTTGCGCTCGATCATATCTTATAATTGCATCACCGCCAAGTCTACATGCAACAACAACAGGACTTTTTACTCTAAGCAGCATTAGCCCATCAGCTGCACTCAGCCCTGGCTCGAGCAAAATTAGTGTATGTAGGCCTGCCTTTTTATTTTTCTTTACAACCTCCCAAAAGCTTTTTGTAGGGCCTGTTTTTGGCAATGTAACTGTTGCGCCGAATTTGTATAATGAAAGTCCTGTTTCTGCAACTGCCGTGAAGATGGACGAGCCATGAACAACCTTTGCAGCAACACCCGCCTTTTTCGCATCTGCCAATAAAGAGATGTGTGTTGTTGCTGATAACGCATCTCCGCTTATAAGAATGCCAACATCAAACTTTTTTGCCTCTTCAATGATTTTGTCGGATTTCTCTTCAAGGTCTGACCTGTTTAGCTCAAAAACAGGCCTTCCTATTAATTTTTCAAGCCTGTCTATGGTCGCAAAGGTTCTGTTTGTGTAGAATTCAACATACAGCTTTTGGCATCTTTTTGCTGTTTCGAGGGCACGAATACTCATATCTTTTTCATCATATAGCCCGATAGATATCAGATAGAGCATATCATCCTTTGAATAGTATTTCAACTATATCGCCATCCTTTAGCTCATAATCAGCACCAAGCCTTTTCTTATCAAGCCCAAGCCCGCCGATAAACTTCTCACCTATCTCTTTATGTACCATGTATGCAAAATCTCTCAGCTTTGTTCCCTTTTTAACAAGAAATGCATCAGGCAACACATTACCTGCATTATCAGTCAACTTGCTGATATTTGCAACAGGATAGACAACAATGTAGCCGAGTATATCAAAAACGACATGATTTAAAATTCTCTGTACGCCTGTTGAACCAAATGGCTTTAGCACACTCTCTCTTATATAAAGTAAGACTTTTTCTTGGCCAGGTTCTATGCTCTTTATGATTTTAAAATCGCTATCCCCTGGTCTGTATTCTATGATTCCTTTCTGTGCTGCCCTAATAAGAGCAAGTTCTGCATCAGCAGAAACTGGTATGGCATTGACATTTTTCAGATTTTTCTTTGCTTCAGGCATATCAGCTTTGTTTCCAGCAATAACAATCGGCTTTGAAATTTTTCTAAGAGAACTAACAAATTCTGCCTTTTTGTCATTCAAAGAAAATCCTGTGCTTTCAATTGCCTTCTTCACAGCATCTCTGTCAATCCTTATTCCACTGAATTTTTCTGCAATTACATCTTCTAATTTCTTTTTTTCAAGGGTGACCTTTCTTTTTATGCTATCCCATGCTCGCTCAAGAATCCCTAAAAACCAGAAATCGATTTCCTGCTCAAATGTAATTATGTCATCATTAGGGTCTCTTGTGCCTGGTTTTATAGGATTACCATCTTGGTCAGTTCCACCCGAAAGGTCAACAATGTGTATGATGGCATCGGCATCCATCATTTCATCGAGAAATTGATTGCCAAGCCCTCTCCCCTCATGTGCACCCGGTACAAGCCCTGCAACATCGAGAAGCTGAATAGGTATATATCTTATACCATTAATACAACGTGAATTTTTTGGAGCACATCTTACACCAAGCCTTTGACATGGGCATGCCTTCTGAACCCATGCAATGCCACGGTTTGGTTTTATAGTGGTAAATATACGATTTGAGATTTCAACTTCATGGGCTGTTGCTGCGCTGAAGAATGTTGATTTACCTGTATTGCTCTTCCCGCCAATTGCGATGAGCACCATTTAACCTCTTTAAAATTTGTTAATAAAAATATTGATTAAAATGCATATTATGGCAAGAATTGCTGTTGTGGAAAAGAAGGTTTGCAATCCAAAAAAATGTGATTGGTTGTGCAAAAAGGTTTGCCCTGTGAACAGGGCTGGTAAGGATTGTATAGTGCAAGGAGAAGATGGAAAGCCACTCATAGCTGAGGAGATATGTATAGGTTGTGGGATATGTGTTAAAAAATGCCCTTTTTCTGCTTTATCTATTGTCAATCTTCCAGTGATGAAGGAAGAGGTGATGCATAGATTTATTCCAAATGGTTTTTGTCTGTTTGGTTTTCCTGTAATAAAAAAGGGTCATATTACTGGTCTTCTTGGTCCAAATGGGATTGGAAAAACAACAGTCCTTAATATAATGGCTGGTCAACTTAAACCAAATCTTGGAAAGGATGGTACGGGTTGGTCTGATGTGCTTGAAAAATTTAAAGGGACAGAGATGTTTGACTATATGCAAAAACTTGCAGCAGGAGAAATAAAATTTTCATATAAGCTACAAAAGATTGACGCAATACCAAGTTACTGGAAAGGTACGATTGAGGGGCTTCTGTCAAGATATGAAAATTGGGAGATGCTCACCAATGAACTTGGATTGGATGCGAAAAAAGATGTCAGCCAACTTTCAGGTGGTGAACTTCAGTTACTTGCAATTGCTGCTACGATGCTAAAGGATGTAGATTTCTACTTTTTTGATGAGCCCTCAAGCTATCTTGATGTAAGACAAAGATTAAAGATTGCGAAAATGATAAGAGGGCTTGCAGAGAAAAAATGGGTTGTTGTCGTTGAGCATGATCTTGCGCTGCTTGATTATCTTGCTGACAGTGTATGCATACTATATGGCCATCCTGGCGCATTTGGTATTGTCTCAAGGCCCTATCCTGTGCGTAGTGGTATAAATGCATATCTTGAGGGATATGTAAAGGATGCAAACGTAAGGTTTAGGCAGGAAGCGATAACCTTTGCTGTCCATGCAAAGATTGCTACAAAACCTGAGCCATTTTTAACATATCCTGCTATGCAAAAGACATTCCCGGGCTTTAGGGTAGATATAGAAACTGGTGAGATAAGGCGAGGTGAGATTATCGGCATACTTGGGCCAAATGCAACGGGCAAAACAACATTCATAAGAATGCTTGCTGGTGAAATCATGCCTGACAATTGCGAACTGAAACAAAGATTTCAGCTTGCATACAAACCACAGATGATAGAACCAAAAGAAAAAGAGATTACAGTAAGGGAATTTGTTTCTGATAAAAGGCTTTTGAGCTATCTTGGACTTGAGCTATTGTTAGAAAGAAGGCTTGGTGAACTTTCAGGTGGGGAATTGCAAGCAGTTATGATTGCTCAATGTATCTCACAGCCAAAAGAGCTTATGCTACTCGATGAACCGTCGGCATTTCTTGATGCAGAACAAAGGCTGAAGGTTGCAAAACTCATAAGAAGTCATTCAGAATCAGAGCGCATACCTACATTTGTTGTTGACCATGACCTGCTTTTTTTGGATGCGATATCAGACAGGCTCATTGTTTTTAAAGGGGAGTCAGGAAAATGGGGTAAGGCAAGCATGCCCCTTGAACTAAAAAAAGGTATGAATACATTTCTTGCAGATATCGGCATCACATTCCGCCGTGACCCTCAGACTGGTAGGCCAAGGGCGAACAAGCCAGGCTCTCTGCTTGATAGGGAACAGAAAGAGCGAAGAGAATTCTATTATTTATGATGTTTAGGCTTCCTCTGGATTTTTTTGTGATAAAAGTAGGCAAAAGCAAGTAGGCAAAAAAAGAGATAAGGTATGTCTGTTTTAAAAACAAGCAAAGCATAATAGAAGATAACCCCTAATACAAAACATATCAAAATCGTTGCTGAATAAAGTGGTTTTCCAAATGGAAATATGTGGTCAAGAAATATAAACAAACCAAGTAAAAAAAGTAAAATCTGAAAAATAAAACCATACCAGCCAAGAAATGCTGCTGCAATGAAAGAACCAGCTATCCAACCACATATAATTGCTTCAGGGCTTGTGATGGGCAACTCATTACCTTTCATTTTACCCCCATATTTGATCTGAAAAAGTTTGTTATCGCGCCAAAATCACCTGCACAACCACGTGCAAACATTTTTGTTACACGCTCATAGAAAACAGTCTCGTATGGTCCCTTTCTAACCCAGAAATAGAAAAAGCGCTCAAGGCCTGACCTGAGCATCTTAGCAATCTGCTTTGCTTTTTCAAACCTCTTTGTCTTTTCTGGCTTTTTCTCTTCAAACTCCTTTTCTATGCTTTTTAGCCTCTCCTCCTCTATCTCCTTTGCACCTATCATCTCATTTATATATTTTTCAAACACCTTTTCCCTTGCATAAAGCTCGAGCAAATGAATAAGTAGAATATTCTGCGACATAAACCATGTCTCTATGTTAATCATTGGATTGTCCGTCTCTATGCCTTCAGGAGGAGGTGAACGGTAGAAATTGACAAGATATCTTATGTCAAAAAACATATAGTATAATCTATCCTTTTTCATATCTCCGCTCTTTACTGCATTGTTTAAGATTTGGTTTACCTCATCATCCGTTATTTCTATGCCATACTTGTCCTCTATCTTCTTTTTCCATTCCTTGACAAGGTCATCATATGGGTCTACAACAAAACCTCTTGCCTTTTTTGTCATTACTGCAGATGGCTTTCTTACCTCTTCAGGAACAAGTGGCTTCCAGAGCCAAATCCTGATCTCTGTATAGCCCTGTGTCTGTCCGCCGAACCCTGGCGTCATAAGAGGGTCAGTGATAAAAGCTGTCGGTTTCTCTTCTGTTTTTTCTCTTATCATTTTGTATCGTGCTATGTATGGCTTGAGCCAACTTCTATATTCATCGACAGATTTCTTTCTCGCCTCAAGTTGGGCCAAAATCCTTGCATATCTCTCCTTTACTGTTGGAAAGAATAGCTTCTTCCATTCTTTGTATAGCTCATTCTTTGTTTTAAGCACTGTTGCCTCGGCTTGTGAAACATCAAGCTGTCGCCTTATCTCATCTATATCTGTCCAATCCTCTTTCATGCGAATAAAATCTGTTATGATTGTTGGCCATCTCCTTGCCATGGTTATGAGAGAGTAGCCCTCCCCTGTGTATGCATCAACCCTGTCAACAAACATCGACCTCAGCACAGTTTCATCTGTCCTTCCAGCTATGAAATAATCAAGTATCTCTCTGTAACGACGTGCATCATGGCTTATAAGCTCATAATCAGCAACTGCCTGTGCAGCAGATGCAAGACCAGACTTTATTGCAGCTTCAAGCTTCTGTTTCTGTCCAATCGTCAGGCTGTAATATTCAGACCAAAGTGGTGTTACCTCAATCCACTCATCAACCTTTTTAATTACAAAATCCTGCTTTGCTGCCCATGATACAAAAGAGAGGTATAGATTCGATGCTCCACCTCTAAGACATGTATAATCAAAAAGGATCTTCATCTCTCTTGGAGCGCTACAAATACCAATACCAGTAAGCCTTTTGCTCGCGCACCATGCCCTTAAATCATCCGAAACTAGCTGTTCCATATCAGATAAATATCAACAAAGCACCGATAACCAATGCTATGACACCGAGTAGTACACCCCTCCAGCTAAATTCTGCCTGATGCTCTATTGTAGATGGAAAGAAAAAAATCATATATAGACCAAATATTATCAGAAGGATGCCTATAATCAAACCAGCTAGACCAAACATATTAATAATTTAACAAATAAAATTAAAAATTGAATATGGTATTCGCACGAACAAAATTGGTTCTGGAGGATAACTGCTTCGAAGAAGAGCCAGGTGTGATTGAGATAAAGCTTGTTGGTCCGGGCGTAACAAAGTTGTACAAAAAAATGTATGAGATGATGCAAAGCATATTCGGTGTTCCTGATGTAAACATACAAGAGACAACATCGAGTTGGGGCAAAACAAAAGCAGGGACTGAAAAATTCAAGGTAAGATGGTGGTTGCATAAAGATATGGATGTCTACTCCTACCTATACATAAGATTTGACCTTTCCGGTGAAGGGAATGAAAAGGAAGGAAATGCAACCATAAGCATAAAACCAATCTTAAGAACAGAATATCCACAAGATACGGTATGGCAAAGGAGCATAATCTATGAGATGTTGAGAACACTATGGCATAGGATATTCTATTATAGAAAAAGGGAACAGTATTCTGAAGAATGCCGGCGTGGGACAACGCTGTTTCAGCAAAAAATAAAGGAGTATTTTGATTCTCTTAAACATGGCGAAACTTGAGATTGTTGATGACTGCCTTGCGCCTGAAAGGCATATCTGGCTTGCATATAGTGGGCCAAATCCATGGAGCGTGGCTGAAAAAATATCAAAAAGCCTCGAGCCCTTGCTGCACATATCAGGCGCAAATACAGGAAATAGCCGTTTGAACTGGGATGCATTAGGGGATTACTATTCATTCTATGCTATATGGTGGGCAAGAAAGAAATTCTCAAAATACTCTGAGATGTGGGTTGATATAAGAATAGTTGGCAAAGAACATAAAACAACAAAAGAGGGAGAATTCACGCTAAGGGTTAGAGCTGAACTTAAGACAGAGTTTGAGACATTCAACATCATATTAAAGCCTCTGTGGTATCTCTATTCCTATATATTTTATGATAGGGCAAGAAGACGATTCATTGAACAATGCAGGGAACTGATACATACATTTAGAAATGAGATAAAGGAGCACTATGACCTGCAGATAACAGAAGCACCGGTTAGTGTTGCGATGGGATGATATGCCATTCAAAGTTGGTGTAACAACAGGTCTGTATACAATTGCACGGGCAGAGGAGTTGGCAACTTCTGTAAAAAAGTTAGGCTTTGCACTCACAAGAGGGACATCTGTTATTGAAATAAGTGGTGATGTGCCACATGAAATAACAGAGACTGATGGAGAGGAGATCAGACATATGGCAAAAAAACAGGGTTTAGATATAACATTTCATGGTTCATTGACCGTCCCGTTAGACATGCCGGAGCGTGGAGAATGGAGGGATGCACATGACCATATGCAAAAATCAATTCGTTCAGCTGTTTTTTGTGGCTCAAAATATGTCAATTTCCATGCATGCCTAAACATCTGGCCTGAGTTGATGACATATGCAGGTCGAAAGTTAACGATGTCATTCTGCGACCATGAGGGCAATTTCATTTCCAAAATACTAAAAGAGTGTGAAAAGTTGAGAAACTGGTTTGTTGAGAATAGATGGGATGTCTATGCTGGAGATATTCTAACACAGCAGGAGCGCGTAAAGGTTTCTTCAAGGGCAGAACTTGATGCTACATCATGGCGAAGAGAAGAGATTATAAGAAGGATAAGAAAAGATATAAGGATATCTGAAGAAGAAAAGGAGGCTTTGATAGAGTTTATACAGGCAAGAGAGGCAATACCTGCTGTATTCGAAAAGAAATATCCATCAGAGGCAAAAAAACTTGAAAGAATATTTGATGATGTAAGGGTTGATGCTGCTGCAAAGCATGCCGAATTGTATGAAAAATATCTCAAAGATATGATAAAAGATAAGCTTGCAAAGGGTAGTGAGTGGGATACAGAGGAGCTAAGAGGTGTTGTTGGTATTGTTGATGGCGCGCACATACTTGCACACTACGTCTTTTTTACACAGGATATGATATGGACAGAGATGATCAAGATGTATCCTGAGGTTTCAAGAAAATACAAGCTTGACCCAAGCGATATAAATTCATTGATGAAAGCATGGGAGATTGCTGAAAAAGAAAATGACAGGAGATTTAAGGAATTTTATTATGGCGTGGTTGGTGCAAAGATGCTTGAAGGCCATACGAAAAAAATACTTGAATGGATTGAAAAGGAGTTAATAGCAAAAGAGTTCAAAGGAAAACCTGAGTTGCAGGATATAGCAAAAAAGATTATAATAACATATGAAATGCCTGATGCACGAGACCCCATGCATGCTGGCCTGCACATACTTTGGTCACCTCGCCAGCTTTATGTTGCGATAAAAGCTATCAGGTCAAAGCTAAAGGCAGATAGGGTTTGGATGTTGATGGACTATGAGCATATCGCAACACAGGGCATAGACCCGATAAAGGAGATGGAAGAAGTGATAAAGATTGCACCTGATTTTGGAAAATATGTCCTTGCTGTGCATTCAAACACACCAAACCCTCTACATGCACATGAGCCGATAGAGATTGGTGATGAAAGGGTTTATAAGCTGCTGTGGTTTTTGAGAAAGACTGGCTTTGGAAGAGATAAAACTGTCTATTTAATTTTTGAGCGTGGAGGTGCAAAAGATCCATTCCAGCGCTCTGTTGAGGCACTGCGGCTTGTTGCTGAATATCTTGAAAAGGATGTTGAGCCAAAAGAACTGCCAATGGAGTTTTATGGTATGAAAGGGCCTGTTGCTGGAGATATAAAGAGACAGATGCAGATAATAAGGGAACATGCATGGGAGCCGCTAAAAGATTTGTTAGAAATGCCAGAAGAGGAATGGACACTTCTTGGCCAAACAGTGATAAAGAAGGGTAAAAAGCCTGAGTTGTGGAAGAAGGAGGAACTAAGATAAAGATTTAAATTAAATTAATAGTATGGCACGAGAAAAAGAAAAAAAATTAAATCAGGAAAAAGAAAAGGCAAATAAAAATATTGAAAAGGACAGCAAAGTAGAAAAGGCAGTAGGAAAGAGTAGGGTTGAAATAGTAAAAAAGTTTGCTGCTGAGATTCTTAAAAAGCATGGTGATGTTATTCGGTCCATTGTCCTTTTTGGCTCAACAGCACGTGGTACTGCAAAAAAAGAATCTGACATAGACATATTTGTTATCATTGATGATACACGCCATCACATCACACCAACACTTAAAGATAGACTGGAAGAGGATTTTGATAAGATTGCAAAGGAGATATCACCTCAGCTCTCCATTCAACAGCCATATCTTTTGACAGAATTCTGGGCACTTGTAAGAGAAGGTCATCCTATCATATTCAATTTCATCCGCGAAGGGGTGCCTGTATTTGACAGGGATGTCTTTTTGCCGATAAAGAAGTTGCTTGAGATGGGTGAGATAAAGCCATCACGTGAGGCTGTTGAAAAATTTATGGAAAGAGGGCCAAAGCGGATAAGTCGTGTCGAATCGGCAAAGATGTACATGATAGCTGAAGACTGCTACTATGCAATGCTTGAAACAGCACAGGCAGTGCTCATGTTTATGGGCATATCTCCACCAAGACCATCAGAGGCACCATCAGTTCTCAGAAAGGCCTTGAGCCCAAAAATGCTTGAAGATAGCTATGTAAAGGATTTGGAGGATGTGATTGAGCTAAGAAAGAAGATTGAACATCATGAGATAAAAAGTATACCAGGTGAAGAGCTTGATAAATGGATTGAAAAGGCAAAGGAATTTGTCAAAAAGATGCAGTCATTGATTGCGAAGATAGAAATCATGAAACGTATATCCATGATTGAGAAATCCTATTCGATTATGAGCGAGACGATTGTTACATTACTTAAGGCATTGGGTAAAGAACCAAAGCCAGAGGAAATTGGAGAGGCTTTCAAAAAGGATGTTATCGAGCCTGGCTTGTTGCCAAGTCATTATCTTGATGTATGGAATGACCTCATCTCCATGCGAGAGGCAGTTGAAAAAGGAAAGCTTATGGATATACCTAAACAGGATATAATTGAGAAAAGGGAATATGTGAGAAAGTTTATCAGAGAGGTCTCAAAATTGTTAAAAACGAAGATAAAAGAAGATTCGAGGCTTGAATAATTTCATTAGAAGCATTAATCATTTAGCCTGTCTATAATCTTTTTTGCTGCCTGTCTTGCTGTCATACCGCTTGTATCTAACACAAGGTCTGCCTCATCCTTTTGCTTAAAATAATCAAAGCCGTACATCCTTTGCCATTCAGCCCTCTCAATCTCCTGTCTTCTTTTTATGCTCTCATACGCCTTTGCATAGCTTATACCATCCCTCTTTGCTGTTCGCCTTGCCCTCACAGATAGAGGTACATCAAGCCATACAGTCAAATCTGCAATATCTTTTAGAAAATGCACTGAGAGCTTTCCGCATATAACAATCCCTCCCCTTTTTGCAAGTTCTATCTGCTCTTTATCAAGGTGTTTGTGAAATGTCTTTGACTTGCATCTTCTTGTTTGCCATGCCTTTATCGACGCTTCAGACTGATTTTTACCTGCCACAAGCCCTTTTTGAATAAAGCCTGGTGAAAATGTCTTCAGCCCGAGCTGTTTTGCAACTTCATTTGCAAGGGTCGTAGAACCAGCACCAGGAGGGCCTGATATTGCAATGACGGGCCTTCTTCTCATTCATTTTATTCGGATTTGTATTAAAATATCCTATCTCACCATGTCAGCAAGTTGGTCAAGTATGGCAAGGAAGAACTTCTCCCGTTCAGGGTCTTCTAAAATCAGCGTGCCCCTTGCAGACTGCGACATACACTCCCTTATGAGATGTTCGATGCGTATATCAGCCTTTCGATATGGTATATGTTCTATCTCGCCTTTCAGTGAATATGATATACCTGAAAAAAGGAAATATATATCACGCAGGCATGCAGGCCCAATCTCCCTCTTTATCTGCTCAAATACCTTTCTAAAGTCCTCCTGCCTTTTTAGACTTCCTGCACCACGTGCATGTATATGTGCCCAGTTTATCACAGGTTCTGTTGAGTGGGTCCTTTTTACTATTTCAAGCACATCTTCGAGGTCGCCAAGCTCATCAGTCCGACCTGTTACTTCAATGCCAATCTTTGTCTTGAGTTTAAGCTCGCCTACTATCTCATTGATTTTGTGTACAGTTAACTTCAGTGCCTGGTCAAGAGGCATACGACGGTAAAAATTTGGATATATTATGAAAAGTCTGCAGTCCATAATCGAGGCAATGGTACAGAAAAGCCGTAGTGTCTCATCAGGCATTTCAGGCAGGTCAGGATATTCAATGGCAAGCTCAATGTTCAGCTTCTTTGCTTCTTCC
>JAVZYR010000005.1:0-25574 GCA_038999435.1 Candidatus Aenigmatarchaeota archaeon
CCACATTTCATACATTCATATTTTGCCATAGCTTTCCAAACCTCCCAAACATACCTCTCTTCAATTTTTTACCGCTGAACTGTTTTATAATCTTTTTGAGCATTTTATAATATCTCAAAAGCTCTTTTATATCTGATTCGGGAACACCTGAACCCTTTGCTATTCTTGCTATCCTTGTACCTTTTATGATCTCAGGGTTTTCTCTTTCCTCTTTTGTCATTGATTGTATAGCAAAAAACCATTTTTTCATCTTGCTTTCCTGTATATTAAGCATATCTTTTGGTATTTTCATCATACCAAAACCTGGTATGTGTTCAACTATTTTTTCAATTGGGCCCATTTTCTGTATGTTTTTAAGCTGTTCATAGAATTCATTAAGCGTGAATCGTTCTGGCAGAACAGATACCTCTTCAATACCTGCTGTCTTTGCCTTTTCAAGCAGGCCTTGTATGTCACCCCACCCTATGAGCCGGGAGACGAATCTTTTTGGTTCATAACTTTCAATATCATCAATCTTTTCTCCTGTGCCCAAAAAAATAACATTTGCACCAGTGATCTTAGCTGCGCTTAATGCACCCCCACCTTTTGCCGTGCCATCCATTCTAGTTATGACAATGCCAGTTATTTTGACAATCTTTTGAAAACCCTCTGTTTGTGCCTTTGCTGCTTGGCCAAGTTCAGCAGGCAGGACAAGCCATGTTTCATCTGGTTTTATCGTTTTTTCCATTTCTTTAAGTTCTTTTGCAAGCTCTTTATCCAGCGCATCTCTTCCTGCAGAGTCGAATATGAGCACATCTTCCTTTGCCTTTTTGATTGCATTTTTTGCAACATCTTGTGAATTTTTACCTTCAGCATACACAGGTACACCAACCTTTTCACCTATCTGTTTGAGTTGGGTTTGGGCTGCAGGTCTATAAAGATCGCATGCCACAAGACCTGTTTTAAGCCCCCTTGTTTTAAACCACTTTGCAATCTTTCCTATGGTTGTGGTCTTACCTGAACCAAAAAGGCCAACAACAAGAATCCTTTGTGGTTTTAGTTCAGGGCTTCTTCCGCTTCCAAGCAAAGAAACAATCTCATCGTATAATGTTTTTATTAAAATCTCCTTTAATGTTAGGCCTGCAATCTGTTTTTCAGATGTTATCTTTTTTCTTATCCTATCACAAAGTTCAGCAACAAGTTCAACATCCACATCTGCAGATATGAGGGCTCTTTGAACATCTCTTAGCACTGCATCCAACTCTTCTTTGTCAATCTTTGGAAGTCTTGCAATCTTTCTGAATGTTTCAGAAAGGCGCTCTCCAAGATTGTTTAGAACCATACATTACTCCATTATCTCGAATGTTGCTGATGGAAAATCTTTAGAAATAGCTTCAGCAGCAGCCTTTAACCTTTTTTTGATATCTTTATGGTCTGAACCTTTTGCTAAAATCATATAATTTGGCGCTGAAATATATCTAACCTCAACATCACTTAATTTAAGCAAGCTTTTCTTTATCCTTTCTATACCATCTGGTTCATAACTTATCAGCTTTAGTATCATCTTTGCTTCGTAAACCTTTTTCTCTTTTGCCTTTCTAGCCAAATTTATAATTTCATCTGCATACCTTTCTTTTACCCTTTCTTTAAAGCTTTCAGGGTTCTTTGTCGCCATTTCAATTGCCTTTGCTAATGAACCAAAACTTTCAATTAGCATATTGTACATCCTTTCAGCTTCTTTTTGAGAAAGATTGAGATTTTTTTGCGCAAGTTCCAAAATTCTTTCAGCTTTTTTCTCCCTCTTAAATTCATTCAGCTTTCTTTCCCTCTCATCTCTTTCCACTCTTTTAACAGAAAGTAATATCGTTGTATCTTCAACGTCTATGACCCTGCACACCGTGTATTGACCTTCTTTCAAAAACTCCTTTATTGACCTTACCCATCTTTTTGCAACTTCAGAGGCATGTATCATTCCTGTTATGCCATACTCGATAATCTCTGCTGTGGCTGAATTTGGATATATTTTAGTAATTTTACATACAACAAGTTCGCCTTTTTCTGGCTTTGCGCCTCTTTTCATTTTAGAGTTTCGATTATCTTTCCTTTTATATCTGCTTTACCCCCCTTTGGTTCTGCAAGCAATTCACCACAAACAAGGCATGTTATTTTTGTTGCCGCTTTCTCGAAAATAATTTGCTCATTCTTGCACTTTTTACATCTTATCTTAACAAATTTCCCTGTCATACCAATTCAAACTTCCTTGCCCTAAATCCTTTTTTTGTATGTTTTTTCTTACATTCTTGGCATTCAAGCCTTATATCAACCTTCTTTGTTGTTTTTCCTTCGCCCTTTGGATTTGGCCTTGGAAAGCTACCATATCCTTTAATCTTCCTCTCAAATCTTCTTTGAGCAAGAGACATCGGATGCCCACTTCCTCTTGCCCTTTTCTTCACAACACTAACTTTATGCTCAGTATGCTTTTTGCAATATGGACAAAGTGTCCTGATTGTTTTTGGGAATTTCATATCTTTTTAGCTATACCTTTTTCTATTAATATATTTGCGCTTTCTATGGGTAAATTTGCAACATCACCCTCTTTGAATGGGCCATAAACCTTCATATCAGGGCCCACGAAATCGGGGAATTCCTTAATAATAACAATGAGTTCATTCTTCTTTTTATTTTCAAATATTTTACTTCTATCCTCCTTCCATTTTTTAAGAATTTCAACAATCTGCTCAAAAAAAGACCTCTCCTCAGTCAAAAGATTTTCAGGTATGCTGCCTGTTTTGATATGATACAAAGCCATATTTAGCAATTTCAAATCCCTCATATCAAACAAGTCTCTAATAAGCTTTTTTGCAGATTCTAATTCCCATTTATCTTCTATTTCTAATGCTGCCTTTTTTTCAAGATATTCATTTAATGATGGTATGAAATCTTCTGGTAATTTTGTCAGTTTTTGGTTCATTTTTTCTTGTTCAAATATTTTTCTAAGCAAATCGTATGTGAGCATAATTCAATATTTCCTTTTTGTTTTTAATTTCTTTCCATAACCAACAGGATTTTTTATCATTTTGCATTTTTCATCTGGTTTGCATATACCAAAAGATTTATAATATGTTTCGTTTGTGCAATTTGGTGGAAGGATCGGTTTTTTATCTTTTGAGTATCTTAGTTGTGTTCTAACATATGTATCTCTTAATGGTGGTTTATTCTTTTTATTCCATTCCCATATCTCATTTTCTATTCTTCCCCAGTCCCAACCTATCGACTTAAAATAATTGAGCATGATAAAGAGGGCCCTTTTTCTACCATCTGAAAGGCCCTGTAAGGCGGTCTTGATGCACGGCGGAGTCTCTCTTTTAAAAGTCCTTCTTGTTGGTGATATCACTTTTTCAGTTTTTCTCTGTTTTCTTGCCCAATCTGATGTTTCAATGAAAAGTATATCTGCGCTTTCATTTTCTATTACAGGAAATCTTTTTATCTCAACAAGCTCTGGCACTGCCATCTCCTTTTTAAAATCCTCTATTTCAGATGGCTCAAGCAGAACAGAGACGAGACCTGTTTTTGCATTTATAGAATATGGCATTCTAAATAGATGCCTAGGAGATATCAGTAAAGGGTCTATCTCAACAATCTTCCATGGATTTATCCCTTCATCTGTCATGATATTCTTTAACTCAATCCCCAATTCCTTTGCAATCTGTTCTGGATTTTTGTACAATAGCAGCTCTCTCTCAAACTTCTCTCTTGCGAAATATTTTATATAGGCACATACATCTCTTGCAAGCTCAGGAAACATCTTAGCAGTTGGCTGAAGATTGATATCTTTAGGTATTGCCTCCCATGGTATGCATATGTGAAAGCCTTTTCCACCACTAAACTTTATCCAAAAATCTGTTTTATGCTTTCTTAATGCCCATACAATAGCCTTTACTGCAATCTTTCCATAAAAGAAGTTTTTACAATCAAGGTCAATAACAAGGTCCCATCCAGTTCTCAGTTCATCATATCTTTCTGGCTTAAGGGCCATCGGATTTGACCATCGCTCGAGAGAACAATGAAATTCTACCATACCCTGTTTGACCATGCTCAGTATATCACCTGTGCTCAAAAACATGTTTGGTCTTTGTCCATATACTCCATTTTCAAAAACACCAACAATTTCCCTTTCCCTTGAAAAATCAAAAATTATATTCTGTACATCATCTCTTGAGTAGTAGCTGATGGCATTTTTTATCATAATATCAATTGATAATAAATTTTAAGTATTAGGATGAAATGCCCATCAAGATTGAATAGACACCTTTTATAAACAGCAGTACTGCAATAAAAACAAAACCAGACCATTCAATACCTGCAAGGACAATAAGAAGGGATGCACCAGCAGCTATATCAAGCCAACCCAGTATATCAAACATGAAGCCACCTGCTGCAGCAGAACCAACAGACCAAAGCCCTTTAACAAACCATATTATTCCAAAAATAAGAAAAAGTGATTTCAGCAGCCCAAAAAAAATCATTGCAGCAACCAACACATCAAGAATACCTAAAAATATCAAAAACATAGCTCAATACCCGGCTTTCCAGGCTCAGCCTTTAGAGCCCTTTCTGATTTATGCTTTTCAGCCTCAAATATCTCAACTTTGCAGCCAATCTCCTTCTCAAAGAATTCTTTTGCAGATTTTAGTGTTTCAAGTTCTTCCATGCTTGATAGCATCTCAACAGGCTTACCTTCTTTGAAGAGCTTTTTGACATATTCAACAACATTTGGTCTTGACCTTATCTCAGGGTCTGACAGCACATCCTTCAAAATCCTCTTTTTTTCAATCGCATCCATAACAATTTTGTAAATATGGTGCTTCCATTCTGGTGCAATGTATATCTTTATCTCTTTTGGTGTGCCCTTCAATTTTATTATTTCTCTTATATCATCGAGTGTCCTTTCAATAAGCCTTTCTCCGAGCCCAAGCCTTAAATCTATTGCTTTTACATCAGCTTGTGGCCAACCTGTTTCATGCACAAAACCTTGATTGCCCATCTCTTTCCAAAGCTCTTGTGTGAGATGCGGCATGTATGGCGATAGCAGCTTAAGCCATATATCTATCACATCTTTCAGTATCTTTTTATTTGGCTCTGTTCTTCTGCAATACCATTTGAGCATATTCCAAAATTCAAAAAATACCGCAAGTCCTGCCTTTCTTATTTGCCATCTTTCAAGGCATTCTGTTGCATCACGGACAATCCTGTTAACTTCTGAAGCAAGCCATTTTTCAACCCTTCCAATTTTACCTTCTTTTCCAGCACCTTTTAGCAGCCTTATGTACTCAAACCATTTTTCAACCTTTTCTTTATACTGTTCAACCTCTTTCTCTTTCCAGTCAAAATCCTGCCATGGCTCGGCTGAAAGCATGAGGAATAGCCTCACAACATCAGCACCATACTTTGCTATCGCATCCTTTGCAAGTATGACATTTCCTTTAGAGCTTGACATCTTTTGAGATTCGAGCAGGCCCATACCAAAAACAACAATACCACGTGGCCAGAACTGCTCTGGGAATATTGCTGTGTGATGGAAAACCATAAATGTGAGATGATTTTGTATAAGGTCTGCTGCAGATGTGCGCCAATCAAGAGGATACCAATAGAGGAAAGATTTTCTTGCCTTTTCTATCTGACTTTTATTTAGCCCTGTTACCTTTTCTATTTTTCCCAAATCACCTTTTCCTAAAAAGACATAATCAAAAAACTCATCATAAAGTTTGCAATTTTTCACAAGATGGGAGATTGTATAGTATGCCATGTAGATTGTTGAATCAGACAGCGGTTCTATCATAAATTTTTCATCATGTGGAAGATGTGTACCCAGCCCATAATTTCTTACACATGGCCATTCCTTGAGCCATTCAATAGCATGTTCATAATCCATCTTTGTATGCTCAGGTATCAGCTGCATCTTATCAAATGCCTCTTTTGTCCTTTTCTTCCAACTTCTGTTGGAGTAGTCTATAAACCATGACCTGTCAATTGCAACAATCACCTTTGCACCGCATCGGCATCGTACAGGCTCTGAAAAGTCCCACATCGTTGATGCCTTTCCGCTTTCTATTAGCTGTTGTTTTACAGCCTCCTTTGCCTTTGAAACAGCCATACCAGCATATTCCCCTGCTATCATCCTACCTTTGTGAAAGCCATCCTTGTAAACATCCCTTGTCGCTTCCTCTATCTTTGCCTTTTCAGATATGGATTTTATACCCCTTTCTTCGCATGCTTTTATCGCAGCAAGCCTGCCATATCTTTCTGTTTCGATGATTTCTATCGGTTTTATGCCCTCAGCAATATTTTTCCATTTTTTATCCTTCTTCAATTCTTGCAATGCAATCCAGTCCCACGGCGCATCAGAGGGCACAGATGTTACAATACCTGTACCAAAATTTGGGTCACAGAATGTTGCAGGTAATATAGGTATTTCTCGCTCAATACCAGGCGCCCAACATTTTTTCCCAAGCAGATTTTTTCCTAATATCTCATCTTTTATTTCAACCTTCTTACCTTGATGAGAAAGTTTCTCTGCACATTCTTTTGAAACAACCCACCTCTCACCATCAACATCTGCCTCAACATAGCTTATTTCAGGATTCACCCACATATTTGTCTGGCCATAAATCGTTTCAGGTCTAAGCGTTGCTGCAACAAGATATTTGCTATCGAATTTGAACTTTATCAGTACAAGCTCTTGCATCTCTGCCTCCTCACCTTCGAGTAGGTCATGCGTTGTTACAGGGTTCTTTTCATTGGTACACCATTTTACAGGATGTCTGCCTTCGTGCTCAAGTCCTGCTTTGTAAAGCTTTCTATGCTGCCATGAAACGAATGCATTATATTCAGGGTCAGCAGTTAGAAATTGTCTTCTCCAATCAATCGACAGGCCAAGTAAGCGCATCACAGGGATGTAGTCATTTTCTATGAAAAATCTTGCATACCCAATTGGTGTGTCGAGCTTTTTTAAATCATCATCAGTCAGCCTGAATATCTCCTTCAAAACCCTCATCTGTCTTGGCTCTTTTGCCTTTAGCCTATTCACAGCACCAACAATCGGTGTGCCTGTGACATGCCATGCCATTGGAAACAGCACATTATACCCCTCCGCTCGCTTAAATCGAGCAATGATGTCAGGAACTGTGTATGTTCGAACATGTCCAACATGCATGGGCCCTGATGGGTATGGAAATGCAACTGTGAGATAAAACTTTTTATTTTTGTTTGGTTCTACTTCCCATACCTTGGCTTTATCCCACTCTTTTTGCCATTTCTGCTCTATTGCTTTAAAATCCATATTTCTATTTATCAAACAAATTAATATTTATGAAAAAGTTCGTCCTGTTCATCTTCCTTTTGCTTGTCCCACTTGCTTCGGCCGCAAACTATACAGTCTGCTCATCAGGCTGCGATTATGACAACCTGACAGCATGCCTTTTTGCAATAAATGATACAAATAATACATGTATAATTGATGAACAGGGCTATTGGGCAATAGATGGCAGTTATGTTTTTAGAGCAAGATCACCAATATCTGGCTTTATAACAACGAATAAAAGTGGAATTATACTTGATTGTAATCTTAGCCTTATAAACGGCACATACAACAACATAGCAATTTATGTCAAAACGAATATCACAATCACAAACTGCAACATTTCAAATTTTGATACTTATATACAATGTGGTACCAATGAATGCTACTATGTCAATTTAAAAAATTGTACATTTCTTCATACCCGTCTTGAATGGGGAGAAGTTATAGTCGGCCTAAGAAATTCATCGTTTTATAACAATAAAATATCAGGACAGCTTTTATTTTCTTTTGGTCCTTATAATAACATAACTCACAATGTCTTTGAAAATATTGTTTACTTTGGTGGTTTTCCTAGCTATTGTGAAATAAGGGATAATTTTATATCTGCTCGACAGGTCTCTTCTGGAAGATGGCCAAGTAACATAGTTATTCAAAATAACACCTTTGTTATGTTAGAAGGATATCCAAATCATTTTACAATACAAAATTCAACTATACAAAACAATACGTTTGACTTTAATGATACGTCAAATGAAATTTGTTTTTTAAACTCAAACATATTTGGGAATGTTTTTGCAAACGGTTCAACATGGTATCAATATGCTATTTGCAAAAACAACACATACATAGACAATAAATTTTACAACATCGATATGCAAAATTACGAAAATCTTTCTGTATTCTACAATAACACATTTGAAATGTCAAAACTAAACATAAATGCAACGAGAACAAACATTACGTTAAATTTCTATAATTCCTCTTTGCTTAATCTCACAGGTGAGCAAAATGCATTTTGGCTTAACATATTTTACAACACAAGTATTTTAGATAATGCACAGAGCACTGCATACTGTATAGATAACAAAGGCAATCTTTATGAAGAAAGCCTAACACCCATGCCAGGTGACTGCGGGCCTGCAAATTTTACATATGTCAAGGAAAGATATTATAATACTGTTGGTCTTGCATGGCGAGAACAGTCAAGCCCAAGGAATGTAAGATATGATATATTTCTGAAAAATGAATGGGGAAAGAGATATCACATAGCAACAACAAATTTAACAAATTGGACAGGCCCTGTTACTGTACCTGCAGGAAATTATACCGCTCTTCTTGTGCCATGGATTGAGGGCTCAAGGATAAATGCAACAAACATCGAATCACAACAATTTGAAATCATACCTGTTCAGACAATGCAGTTTATAATGAAGTTTAACAACAGCGCTGCATGGGTATGGAAAGGAGAACAGGTTAGGGCATCTGAGCTTGGGCCTGTTTCAAAAGTTTACAACATACCATTCCTTGCAACATGGCTAAATAGCCTTTATGGTATGATTTTTGTAGGAAATGTGTTTGATTATTTTGCAGCCGGTATTGTTTGATTTTCAAGAGCAAGCCTGATATGTGTGATGTCCTTATAACTTTTTCCTGCGAGCCTTGGTTCATATTTCTTTAAAAGCTTGAATCCTGCTATGTCAAGTTTGACTGCATCAGGCCCTGCCAACATCCATCCAGGTCTAATGATAATCCCTCCATGCCTCACCTCGTTTGCACTTCGATAGCTTTCTACAAAGTCCATTATTGTTAGATTGGGTGGACAGATTTTGTTCAGCTGTGCTATTACTTTGTGTATATTCATAAGACCTATATGGCATGCAATCCTTTGCCTGTTTGCAAGAAGCCCAAACTGATTCTTCAGCGCACCTGTCAGGCCTGTATCTGGGTGGCTTTTCAGCACAGGCAAGGAGATGTAAAAATCACATTCGAATGGAAGGGCTGATATCTTAAGCCTGTCAATCTTTTTGAAGGGCTGCTTGTGCAGATTTAGCAATTTTATATTAAAATCTTTACATACTTTTTGCAAAGGATGATTTTGTATTATCTTTTCTGCATTTCCTGCATCTGGCGCAGGCCCATCGGCAACAACAATTTCACAACCAAGTCTTTGCAGAGTCTTTATTATAGTTGCCAATACATCAGGATGCGTGGTTGTAGGATATGGCTCAAAGCTGACGATGTTCGGCTTGACAAAAATCTTTCTGCCTTTTACACTTTGCTTAAATCTCATCAAAACATTATTTGCAAATCTAATTCTGTTAGAGGTCTTTTCAATCCACATTTTTATTATTATCAAAAAACTTTAATCAGTTTAACAATCTCAAGTATGGATATCATTAAGCAAGTTTTGGCTCTAAGCGGTTACAAAAGCCTGAACCCTCTTCAAAGATTGGCTATAGATGCTGGTTTACTTGGAGATAAAAATCTTGTGGTTGCAGCACCAACAGCATCTGGGAAGACGCTTATAGCAGAGATTGCTGCGCTCAAAACTATAAAAGAAGGAAAAAAGGTTGTTTATATCGTTCCCTTGCGTGCGCTTGCATCAGAAAAATACAACGAGTTTAGGCAAAAGTACAGCAACATTGGAATAAAGATTGCAATAAGCATCGGTGATTATGACTCGGCAGATCCATGGCTTGCTGATTATGATATGATAATCGTGACATCTGAAAAACTCGATTCATTGCTTAGACATAGAGCGCCATGGATAGTTGATATCGGGCTTGTGATTGCCGATGAGATACATCTTTTAAATAGCCCTGATAGAGGACCAACCTTGGAGATGATAATAACAAGGTTAAGAGATGTCGCAAATCCGAGAATCCTTGCGCTCTCAGCAACGATTAGCAATTACAAAGAGCTTGCTGGTTGGCTCAATGCAGCTGTTGTGAAATCTGATTGGAGACCTGTTAAGTTGTATAGAGGTATCTGTTATGATTATAAAATTAGTTTCGAGCATGATAAGGAGATAGAGCTCGACCAACAATATCCCCAACTAATCTCTCTTGTTCTCGATACATTGGCTGCAAAAAAACAGATACTTATATTTTTGTCAACACGCAAGTCAGCCGAAGCAGCTGCAGAAAGCATAGGAAAGGCAATAAAACTGAGTTCACCTGAGTTAGAGAAACTTGCAAAAAACATAGAAGGTGTGCTTGAAAGGCCAACAAAACAATGCCATAGATTGGCTGCATGCATAAGGAATGGTACTGCATTCCATCATGCAGGCCTTGTTGCTGAGCAAAGAAGGCTTATAGAGGATGCATTTAGAGATGGGCTAATAAAAGTAATTGCAGCAACACCAACATTGGCAGCAGGGATAAACATGCCTGCATTTCGCGTTGTGATTAGGGACCTTCGGCGATTTAGCCATTATCATGGCCTTTCATGGATACCTGTTCTTGAGATTGAACAGATGATGGGACGGGCAGGAAGGCCTCAATATGACAGCGAGGGCCAAGCAATACTGCTTGCAAAGGATAGAGGGGAGGCAAGATTTGCATGGGAGAATTACATAAAAGGAGAGCCTGAGAGGATAACATCAAAGCTTGGGCTCGAGCCTATACTAAGGATGCACATGCTTGCGCTGATTGCATCATCAGGTGTAATTACATGGGATGAGATTGTCACATTTTTTTCAAAAACATTCTATGCACATCAGTACAAGGACATCTCACGGCTCGAGAATATACTAAAAAAGATTTTGAGGCTTCTTGAGGGCTTTGGTTTCATTAAGGTTGGTGAAAGAATATCTGCAACGGCTATTGGTCGGCGTGTCTCAGAACTTTACATAGACCCACTTACAGCAGACAGGCTTATAAAAGGGCTGAAAAGGCTTAAAAGCCCTCCTGATATAGCTTTGCTTTATCTTCTTTCAGATTGCCTTGAGATGCAACCTGGCCTTTCTCCAAGAAAAAGGGAACTAAAAGAGATACTTGATATTGCAGAAAAATATGAAGGATGGTTGCCCAAAATTGAGCCATGGGAGATTGAATATGATGATTTTCTGAGAAGCCTGAAACTTGCACTTATGCTGAATAATTGGATAGATGAGATGGGAGAGGATGCGCTGCTTGAAAGATTTGGCATCACGCCAGGCGAGCTTCGTGGTCGACTTGAGATTGCTGATTGGCTCTGCTATGCTGCAGGTGAACTTGGGCTGTTGCTTGGAATGTGGGACCAGATAAAGGCTATGCGAAAGCTGAGGATAAGGTTGCAGTATGGCGTTAAAGAAGAACTTCTACCACTTGTCAGGCTAAAGGGCATAGGTCGTGTGCGTGCGAGGCTGCTCTACAATGCAGGGCTTAAAAGGATTGCCGATTTGAGAAAGGCATCCGTGGAAAGCCTTGAACGGTTGCTCGGGCCAAGTCTTGCAAGGGATATTAAAGCGCAAGTTGGTTAAACCTCATATGCGAGCTGTATTCCTCTTGGGTTGAAAAATCCTCTTCGTCCTCTTGAAATAGCTTTGTACTCATCAAGGACAAAGCTTGCCTGTCCTACTTCGCTTATTCCTAAATTATCTAACATGTCTTGGATAGGGTCAAAAGTGGTATCTATCATGTCATAGTATAGATCTCCAAATTTCCAATAAGCATATGTCATAAGTTTGTTAGGTCTGCCATATACATTAACCTTCCAATTTGTGCCATCATCAAGGGTTATAGTTTTGCTATCAATAACAGGGCCGTATTGTTGCATAAGCCATGTCTCATCCCTTACAAATCTTTCAAGAAATGCATATTCTAAGATTTCAACCCCAGAACCATAATCTAATCTCGTGTACTTTTTAGCTGCAAGATGTGTAAAGGGTCCATTAATGTATTTGTTTAATTTGCTTTCAATCCTTGGCACACCTTTTGTTGGTGTCCAGTATGGTGATTTGTTGTTTTTTATAACAAATTCTATACCCTTTTTAAGCTCTTCATCTGTCGGACCTTGCTCTGTAGCATACGATTTTAAGTATATTGGAACTTCAGCCCCGTTATATTCAACCGTGTACAACTCTCTGATTGTTGTCGCACCATTTGAGAAGTCCAGCTCAATCATGAGACCTGGGGCAATCTTTCTTGGTAATGTTTTATATTTTTGTCTATACAGCTCGGTCCAGCTATCCAATAGACCACCTATTATATCACTTGCTAAATTCTTTCTTTTTTCCTCAGGTATATTGATTTTTTCTAATAATTTGTGACCAGCATAGTAAACAGGCAGTTTCCATACATTGCCTATCTCATCTAAATTTACAAGTGGGTTTTCATCTTTGAATCTTCTATATTCAGCCCATCTATCCCTTTTCATACTCATCTCAGAACCTCTCTCACTTTTTCAACAAGTTCTGGGTAAAGCCTTTTGTAATTTTCGAATGCATCTTTTATCCATGGTGCATATTTTATAACCCTTGCGCTAAAATCATAACCAAAGCCCTGCTCTTCAAGATTTATGCCATGATATATCACACCAAAGATTTTTTCATCTTCGCTATTTTCAAGATATTCTGCTTCGAGCCTTGCATGCTCTTCTTCATTTTTAAATTCATGGTCTGTAAATCTCCTTCCAAACCACTCAACATAGAGCTCATGCCCAAGAACATATGCCTTTATACCATCAACCACAGGCTTGAGGTTTTTATCATATTTCAGAGCTGAGATATAAATAATGCCATTTTCTGGATCTGTATAACCAAGATAAGAACCCAAGGAATCTTGGTCAACCTCTTTTATAATTGGATCGCGCGGTATTTCCTCTTTGTTGTTAAAATACCATACATTTCCATGTGGGTCAACCCAACCTTTCTTCCATTCCAAATTTTGTTTTTGCCTTTTCATATCTTCCTCGGATAATCAAACCTCACCTTGCATCTTGGGCATGATTTTGGGCTTGCAATCCTTGCCTGCCATTCATATGAGCATTTAAAGCATTTCATATTTATCACTCCCTAATAGTAATAATAATAGTAAGATTTATAAAGCTTTCGGTTTGTAATAGTAAGATTTATAAAGCTTTCGGTTGGTTTTATCCCCTCTTCAAGGCCTATATTTATAAAAGATGCATGTTATCGCAATACCCATACCAGCACCTGCTAGCACATCATAAAAGGTGTGCACACCGAGTGCTAATCTTGATGCACAAACAAGCACTGGTATAATCAAAATGGGAATGATGCGAACATTTCTTTTAAGCAAAACCAATGGCAGGAACATAATCCATACTGTGCCTGAATGACCTGAAGGGAAGCTTGCATCTGTCGGGCATAGCGGATTGCAGCCTTCAGCAGGGCATGGTATGCAGGGCCTGGGTATGGGAAGTAGGGATTTTATGACAAATGCTAGTAGAAGAAATGCTAAGATTGATGGGATGTATATCTTTGAGTAGCTTTTCAAAAATTGAGATTTTGTTACTTTGTATCCAATAACCAAAAATGGGATTAGCATTAACCCAAGTTCAGGCATGCCAATCCAACTTATCCACTCCCACATATCAATTCAATCTCATCCTCCCTTAACCTATGTTTTAGCCCACGAAGACATTCAAGTTCTTCAGGCTTTATCAAAACTTCCAGTATATCCCCCTCTCTAACATCCTTTCCAAAAACAACATCAGGCATGGATATTGCAACCTTTTCTCCAATTTTTGCTTCAGATAAGCCCTTTCCTTCTGATTGTATCTCTTTCACCTCACCGAGCACATTTTTGCCTTTTACAAGGCATGCACCTGTTTTAAGCGTGCCTGTAATGATTTCAACCCCAAATATGGCAGGCCTTGATTGTCTGAAAACATACCCTGGCAATACCCTTATCTTTGCAGGTCTTGGCATCCTTTTCAAGATGTCCTCTTCTGCCCTTTCTTTTGCTTTCAATCTCCAAACATCATACTCCTCAATAAGTTTATAGATGACATCTGATGAGAATATCTTCACACCAATATCTTCTGCAAACCTGTGAATCTCATCCGGTATCTTTAGGCCAAATACAAAACATATCTTTTCTTTCAATGGTTTAAGCTCAAGCAGGTCTGATTTTGTGACAGCACCAACTTCAGCACGCCGTATTGGAAGGCCAAGTTCACTTATGCATTTTATAAGTGCTTCTAAAGAGCCAAGTGTGTCTGTCTTGATAAGTACACCCTCTTTTTCTGTTCTTATTTCTACCTCCTCAATCTCTGCCTGTAGCTCTTTTGTAATCTTTTCAACATCCTTTTCGCTCTTCACAATCCTTACAGGAGAGCCTGCCAGCACATCCTCAAGACCAGGTGCAGCAACCCTCACACCAACTGCTGCGCTCACTGCATCCATCTGCTTGAACTGTCCTGCCATTTTCAGCTCCCTTAAAGGTGCTGGAACAAGTATGGATTTTATACGCGTCTGAACAGGTTTTTTACCACCTATGACCATCAAATCTCCCCTTTTCATCATGCCATCGTACAGTATTATGTCAGCTGTTATGCCTAGCCCTCTTATTTGATTTAACTCAAGCACAACACCTTTCCCTTCTTTCCCAACCTTTAACCTTTCTTTTAGAAATCTCTGTGCAAGGCCACAAAGTATTGCAAGCAGGTCAGCAACCCCTTCCCCTGTTATACCTGAGACAGGAACTATTGCTAACTGTTTTGTGAAATCAGTAACCCTGTCGTATCTTTCTGCCTCAAATCCCCTCATTGTTAGTTGGCCAACAATCTGATAAAGCCTTTTCTCAACCTCTCCCTGTACAGATTCTCTTTGCCTTTCAATAGATTTGAAGAATGGCATGCCTTCATTGCTAACCCAGCCTGGTATTTTGTCTATTTTTGTAAGGGCAACAACAAACGGGGTCTTGAATTTTTTCAGAAACATTATGCTTTCATCTGTTTGTGGCATGAGCCCTTCAATGATGTCAACAACCAGAACTGCAATGTCTGCAATTGCACCGCCACGCTTTCTAAGGGTTGTGAATGCAGCATGGCCAGGGATATCTATCCAAAGCAGGCCAGGTATCTCCAGTTTAATACCAAACCTTTGAAAAAGCTCACCTGCCATCTTTTTTATAACCTCAAGTGGAACATAGCTTGATGATATGTATTGTGTGATGAGCCCAGGTTCTGATTTTGCAACAGCAGTCCCTCTTATTTTGTCAAGTAGCGTTGTTTTGCCATGATCCACATGCCCTAATACAGATATGATAGGCGAACGAATACCTTCCATAATCTAAATATCAAAGGCTGATTTTATTAACAGTACTTAAATTTATTTTTACATTTAATGATATGGACAAATCACTTGTTTGGAGCTCTTCTAAGCTTGCAACAATACTTGATTGCCCAAGGGCGTTTAAATATAGATATATTGACCACGAGCCAGCCCCAAAAGATATAAGGGCTGCATTTGGTACAGCAATACATTATTTTTTGGAGCAGTTTTACAAGAAAAATTACAAATCGCCTGAGACATTTTGCAATGCTTGGAATTTTTATTGGAATCTTGTTTGTGATGATAGAGATGTCAATGAGATAGACCAAAAATTAAGCAAGATGTATGAAAAATTGAGAAAGAGATATGGCCATATTTCAACATGGAATGAGGAAAAGAGAAGATACATCGTATCTTACTATAGAAGGCTTGGGGAAAATATACTAAAAGAATTTTATAATAGACACAAAGGAAGGAAAAGACCGATTGCTGTTGAAAAGAGATTCAAAATAGATTTTGATGGATTTAAGCTGATAGGGAATATAGATAGGATTGATGAGATAACAGATAATGGAAAATATGAAAATGGCCTTTATATAACAGATTATAAAACAGACAAAAGATGTCCAGAAAAAGATGACTTGTTGTTGAGAAAGCATCATCAACTAACATTCTATAATCTTGCTTTCAAAGATATTTTTGGGACAGAACCAAAAGGAATATTCATATATCATCTTAGGTCAATGAAAATAATACCAACAAAGAGAACAGAAGAGGATGTAGAATATCTCCTTTCCTCGCTCAGAAAGGCAAAAAGGATTATAGATGAAAAGGAATTTGAACCATATTTCGGCTTTCACTGTAATCTTTGCGAATATCTGAGCATATGTCAAAAAAGAGAGGTTGTGATGGATATAGCAGAGATGGAAGAAAGCGATGAATTATGGGGCATTGACAGATAATTCTGTCTACGTTGATTTTTGCTAATTCTGCTTAATCTTACTTTGTTGCAGCTTTTGCAAATTTATAATCTATTAATTAATAATGATATGGCACAAATAACTTGGGATGATTTTGAAAAAGTTGAGCTTAGAGTTGGTACTATAATTAAAGTAGAAGATTTCCCAGAAGCTAAAAAACCCGCATACAAGTTATTAATAGATTTTGGTAAGTATGGAACAAAAAAATCAAGTGCTCAAATTACGAAACTTTACAAGAAAGAAGATTTATTAGGCAAGCAGGTTATTTGTGTAACTAACTTTCCACCAAAGCAAATTGCTAATTTTATTTCTGAGGTTCTCATAACAGGTTTTGTTCTTGATAATGGAGATGTGGTTTTGGCAATACCTGAAAGAAAAGTTAAGAATGGATTGAAATTAGAATGACTGATTTTCTACCATCTCGCTCCACTCAAATTCCTACAATATAAACATTTATAAACCCCTAATCTAAAAAAAATTATAACTCATTCTGAGGTTAGGATGGAATCAAAAAAAACGGGCACAACAACAGTTGGTCTGTTAACAAATGATGCAGTAATACTTGGCGCTGAGAAAAAGGCTACTATGGGCTATCTCGTAGCATCAAAGGCAACAAAAAAAATACTTCAGATAGATGACAGGCTTGGCATGACAATAGCAGGTTTGGAAGGAGATGCACAGGCCCTTGCACGATATCTGAGTGCAGAGTTAAAACTCTATAGATTTCAGGAAGAAAGACCTGCATCAGTGAAGGCAGCTGCAACGCTGCTAGCAAATATATTGCATTCTTCGAGATATTTTCCATATCTTGTGCAGCTGCTTGTTGGAGGATATGATACAAAACCAAGGCTTTATTCATTCGACCCTTCAGGTTCTCTACAAGAAGAAACTGACTATTTTTCAACAGGTTCTGGTTCACCCATCGCTTTAGGTGTGCTTGAGGATAGATACAAACCAAACATGTCAACTGAAGAAGCAGTAAAACTCGTTGTTGCTGCAATCGATGCAGCGATAAAACGAGACATAGCATCAGGCGGTGCAGGTATTGATGTGGTTGTCATTGACAAAAAAGGTTATAATGAGATATCTTCAAAAGAGATAGAAAAGTACAGGAAATAAAGATTATGTCAATTTTAAAGGAGTTGGAAAAACATCTACCTGAAGATGCATCTATCACTGAAGTGAAGTTTGAGGCATCGCTTATTGTACTCTATACAAAATCAAAAACATTTTTTCAGGAGTCAGAGACAATTGCAAAATCGATTGTTTCAGAGATAAAAAAGAGGATTGAAATAAGACCAGATCTGTCGATTGTAATGGAGCCCGAGAAAGCAAAAGAGTTTATCACATCAGTTGTGCCTGCTGAGGCTAATATAAAGGCAATATATTTTGAACCCGAATTAGGCAAGGTTATAATCGAATGTCAAAAACCAGGGCTTGTGATTGGGAAAGGTGGTGAGACTTATAGAAAGATAAAGACCGAAACATGTTGGCTACCAAAAATAGAGCGTGCACCTGCCATCGAATCAAAGGTTGTACGGGCAGTAAGAAATCTTTTGCATACAGAGATTGACTATAGAAAAAAATTCCTGAATGATGTTGGGCAAAAAATCAACACAAAGATATTAACAGAAGAAGAGAGAAAATCAGAATGGATAAGGCTATCTACTCTTGGTGGTTTTAGACAAGTAGGCCGTTCTGCAGCACTTCTTCAAACACCTCATTCACGTGTACTTCTCGATTGTGGGGTTGATGTAGGCTCACCAGATGGCATACCATACATCGATGCACCAGAATTTGATATAGACAAACTTGATGCTGTTTTTATTTCCCATGCCCATATAGACCATGTTGGATTTCTACCATACCTTTATGAAAAGGGCTATAAAGGACCTGTTTATTGTTCTGCACCAACCCGTGATTTGATGGTTCTTTTGTGTTTTGATTTTATAGATGTTTGCCAAAAAGAAGGAAAAAAGGTGTTATACAGCAAGAAGGCAATAGAAAAGGCAATAAAACATTCAATAACCCTTGAATATGGAGATGTAACGGACATAAGCCCTGACATAAGGCTAACAATCCAACCATCTGGCCATTTACTTGGCTCCTCACTTGCGCACCTGCATATTGGTGATGGTCTACACAATATACTTTATACATCAGATTTCAAGTTTGGTCCTACGCGTCTTTTTGAGCCAGCCTGCACAAATTTTCCTCGCATCGAAACACTAATCATCGAATCAACATATGGTGGGGTTGATGATGTATTGCCAAAAAGGGCCGAGGCCGAGGCTGCACTGCTTAAGATAGTAGAAGAGACTGCAGCAAAGAAAGGCAAGGTGCTCATACCTGTCTTTGCAGTTGGTAGGGCACAAGAGGTTATGGCAATACTTGCAGAAAAATGTCAATACCCTGTCTATCTTGATGGTATGGTATGGGATGCAACAGCAATCCATACAGCTTATCCCGAACATCTCTCAAACTATATGCAAAAGAAAATACTGCATTATGGCAAAAATCCATTCCTCTCAGAAATATTCAAACCTGTTGTGCCGAAAGAGAGGCAATCGGTCATTGAGTCCACGGAACCAGCAGTCATACTTGCAACATCAGGAATGTTGATAGGTGGGCCTGCCATTGAATACCTCAAGGCATTTGCAACAGATGAAAAAAATACCTTGCTTTTTGTAGGTTATCAAGGCGAGGGCACACTCGGCAGGAGGATACAAAAGGGATGGAAGGAGATACCAGTTGTTGAAGATGGTAAAACAAAAACACTTGAATTGAAACTGAGGGTTGAAACCGTTTCTGGCTTAACTGGTCATTCTGGAAGAAACCAGATATTTGGATACATAAAGAATCTCTCATCTACACCAGAAAGGATAATCATTGGGCATGGCGAACAAAAGAAATGCATAGAGCTGGCAAGGGATATTCATAAATATTTCAGGATAGAAACGATTGTACCGAGAAATCTTGAAGCAATAAGGCTGAGATAGACAGAGAAATAAGTAAGCAATTCTCGAATTTTATGTTTTTTAATTTTATTCCCTTCTTACAGCCACAAGCTCTGGTGTAAGTATAAGCCAGTCCTGCTCAATACCTGCAATGTCTCCGTTATTTGCAACAATTGCCTTTTTTAGCTTTTCAACAGCCCTTTTAAGCTCTCCAAGATCTTTTTCTCTGAGTCCCTTTATCTTCAAAAACACAATGTTACCTTCTCTGAGTGTTCGCAGTATTCTGTCTGTGTCTGAAAAATCGTCGAGTTTATCTACTTTTATGCTTAATCTTCTTGCCTCTTCTTCGAATGTGCCAACCTCAACGTAGTGTTCCTCTTTTGGTATCTCTTCTCCAGAGCCAAAAATCTTTCGCAACACCATTTTATTCACCTGTATATTATTTAGCACATAAATTTAAATTTATCGCATCAAGAGTGTTTTAGTTTTTCAATCCTCTCCTTTATTTGCTTTTCTATTTTTTCTAAATTACCAATACGAAGTGTTAGCATCTCTTCCTTTTCCTTCAGGTCTTTCTTCGCACTCTCTACTGTTGTTTTAACAAGCAGCGGCCCTGCAAGTTTGAAAACCTCTCCATTACCTATCTTTTCCAATTCTTCAAGCGCTTTTTTAATCTCAAGAAGTTGAAGGTTTAGGCTCTCTTTTTGTATAATTATAGATTGCATCTGTTGCTGATATGCTTGTGCCTGTTTAGTAGCATCCTCTTTCATTGTGAAGTAACCCTTTTTATTATAGGTGCGCGTCTTTTTGTTAGGATTCTAAAACCACAGAAAGGACACTGAACCTTTTTTGCAGTTGCAAGTTCTATCTCAACAACCTTTCCACATTCCATGCAAATATATTCTGTCATAATTATATCAAATCATGATGGTTTATAAGCCTTTCCAGCAAATTTTAGCCCACATTTTTTGCAACGCCATATTCCTTTTGCAATCCTTTTGAGACCTGCTTTAAGACAGGCCGGGCATGTATGTCTTTGTTTTTGCAAAAGCTCGATTTCGATCAATCTTTCTTTAATTCTTTTTCCATACCTTGGGCCAAATCGCCCTGCAGGTCCGACCTTCTTTGTCCTCTTTGTCATATCAACCTCCTCAATCTCTCTGCATACATACCAACTTTATTCAACATATCTTCTATCTCTGAAATCTTGAGAAACATAGGACCTGTCTTTTGTATTGCACACACATTTCCATCATCCTTTGTAGTGATTATGAGCTTGCCTTGTGCAACCGATTCTTCATCAAGCAATGGATCAAGGATGAAAATATTTTCTATTTTTGTAAAGCTGATTGCTACAGGTTTGAATCGGAGTGGAAGCTTATCCTTTTTAATCGTATAATCTATCTTTTTCCCATCCCATGCAGGTATTTTTGCATCGCTAAGTGCTGCAACTGCTGCAAGTACTGCAGCATCCATAAGATTGCCTGCATGATTTATTGTGTGTATATCAATAAATACAGCCCATGCCTGTTCACCTGGGACAATACAAAGCTTTTGCATGTCTATTGCTTTAGATTCTCTTATACCTCTATCAACAACGCGTGCCAGTTCAATTGCCTCCTCTTTTGGTGGACCTGATTCAAACTGAGGAGAGGCAATAGGAGAAAATTCTGCATTGACTATAAGCAAGCCCTCATCTGGCTTGTCAGGGAATGGCTTGTCTACTGCCAATTTAACACCAGCCAGAACCTCTGTTGAGCCAATCTTTACTCGAGCAGAACCTTCTGCATTTTCTATAATCCCTTTTTCAATCTGAATAGGTCTAAATTCATCCAGCTTTCTACCATCTATCCTTTCGCCCTTTTCTATAAGCTTTAGCACATATTCATTTTGAATCTGCATCAATCCACCTCCTTCTGAGTGCTTCTTTCTGCTTTTCGTATATCTCTTGACAGCCTTTCAATGCAAGCCTTAAAAGCCTTTTTACATCCTCTGGTGTTACATCACCGTCCATCTGAAGGAGTGTCACTTCACCTTTTCTTGGTAGAACAGCAACAGGCAAATCACATGCTGTTATCTCTTCCTCTTTTGATGTTATATCTAAAATATATGTATCTTCAATCTTTCCCACAGCCACGGCAGCTACAAGGTCTTTCATCGGTACCCCTGCATCAGCAAGTGCAACGGATGCAGCATTGATTGCAGCAGTTCTTGTGCCTGCATCTGCCTGAAGGATATCAATGTATATATCAATCTCTGCTTTGGGAAATTCATCAAGGAAAATTACATTCTCAAATGTTTGACGTATTACTTTGCAAAGCTCTATGGAACGGCGCGAGGGCCCTGGCTTTACCCTTTCAAGTGTTGAGAATGGCACCATAGCATAAACTGTTTCGAGTGTTGCTTTGTTTGGTAGACGAAGGTGCTTTGGAAACATAGAACGAGGGCCATAAACAGCAGCAATCGCTGTTGTTTTCCCCATTCTTACAAGTGCAGAGCCTTTTGCCTGTTCAATTACACCTGCATCTATCGTTATCGGCCTTAGTTCTTCAGGTCCTCTTCCATCAATCCTTTTTAGCATGTTCCTCCAAAAATTGTGTTACTCGGTCGGTTAGACCTTCTTTATAAAATTCCTTTTCAATCAATTTTATCGCCTTTATCACAAGCTCTTCTTTTCCACCTTCAATCCATACAAAGCCATTTTGTCCTATTGATATCTTTGAATCTGTCGCCTTTTTTATCACATTTATCATAGAACCTGCCTTACCAATCACCCGTGGTATCTTTGCCGGATTTACTGCTATTATCCGTCCTGATGTAATTTTTTTACACCCAACCTCCTTCATTGAAAGATATACAGATGTTTTTGAAATCCTTTCAATCTTTGCATAGATGATATCACCAATATCATATATAGTTGAAAGGTCTGTCTTTGTGATATCAACATAACCCTTAATACCTGCAAGAGGGAGGAATGCATCGTATGCAGTATTTATGTCAACAATCCAGCCATTTGATTGTATGTCCAAAATCTTTCCAATCACCATATCATCAGCCTTTGGCATATATATCGTATTGAATGGTATGACAGACACAACACGGTTTTTTATGCTAACAAGGCCAAGCCTTTTTGCGACTATATCATCTCCATCTCTATAGCAATTCTTCCCTGGCAACCAATCAAGCGATTTGACAATCACCTGACCTGGAAGCACAAATTCTCTTTCTTTTGGTTCTTCCATAAATTTTTTATTTTGGTTTTATGCTTATAAAAGGTTGTTATATCGATGTCAAAATCTTACTCTCAACCTGTCCGCCAGCAACCTTGTTCAATTTTGCAAGTATCTCTCCTTGAAGGCCTGCAGGTATCTCTATGACAGCATACCAACCATCTGATTTCCACTCCTCCTTTTTAATGCTGACCATACCTCTCAATACTGCAGATGCCTTTCCTGCCCATTGAAGAGGTATTTTGACTGCGATCTGAACTCTTTTGATTGTTACAGGTATTATTGGTTGTATTGCGTTCAAAACCATCTCAATTTGCTCTTCTGCAGGTTTGAAAGGGTCTATTGATATCTTTGCCTGTTCCATTGCGTTCATAATCCTGCTAACAGGGTGTGGCAGGTTTGTTTGAGGGTTTATCCCCTCTCTTGCTATCGTCTCTGCAATCTGTTTCTTTTTTTCCTCAACCGCCCTTCTTCTTTGTTCTGTTGTGAGTTGTATTTCACCCTTTTTTATTATCTCTTCAGCCACATTTGATGTGTTGCTGGTGCCAAACACAGATTCCAATTCCTTCTCCCCTGCCTTCTCCCCCTTTTTCGCATCTTTGAATATAGCTTGTACTGCAAGCAGAGAATCGATTGGTATCTCCTTTCCCTTTCTAAGCTCAAGAGCAAGCTCTGGGTCAACGAGTATTTCAAAATGCTTTCCGCTCTTTGTAATTCTTGCTATAACAGCCTTTTCAATAGATATCATGCATATTTAGATATCATCTTTTCTTCAATCCTCTCAACACCACTCTTTGTAACATAAACTACTTCATATTCTCCGCCAGTTCCTTTTTCCCCTTCTTTTAGCGCATTTATCAAAAGCTTTATCCCTTCTTCCTTACTCATATCTTTTTTGTATCCTTTAATCAAAATCTTTCTCGCTTTCTCCCCTCCTCTTCCTATTGCTTGTGCATACCATTCCATCATCGTGCCTGATGGATCTGTTTCAAAGAGCCGGGGACCAACATCATCAACACCACCTATAAGCATGCCTACCCCATAAGGCCGTACACCAGCATATTGTGTTACCATATGTTTTCTATCACATATGTGAGAGACGAGGGAGAGGATAGAGATTTTCTCACCGAATGTTATGCGATTGACCTGCGCCTTTACCCTTGCAATCTCTGCAAGTTCCTTGCCATCTGCAAGGCTACCTGATATCACTGCAGCGATATGTTCATCAATTTGGTATATTTTCTTATACGAATCTAACACAGCAAGTTGTGGCGCTATCTTTACAGTACCGAGAAGCACACCATCAGAAAGCCTTATGCCAATAGATGTTATACCATTTTTTACCATCTGTCGTGCATATTCTACTTGAAGTAGTCTGCCTTCTGGAGAGAATACGACGATTGTTCTGTCATAAGCCATATGTGATGGAGGAACAGGTTCTGCCATAAATTTTATTACAACCCTTCTTTATAAATCTTGCAAATCTTTTCCATAAGCTCATTACCTTTTAACCTTTGTCCCTGTAGTGCAGCACGTTCATCAAATGTATTGATGCCATCAGGTTTTACATGGTTTGAAATAAGCCATGGTACAGGAGATGATAAATGACGATATGCTTTGAAATCAGGGCTACTCGCTGTACCATGATCACATGTTAGGCAAAAAAGACATTCTATGTCCAAACTGCCTATATAACCATCAACCTTTTCTATGAACCGTTTTTTAAGTTCAGGCCTGCTATCATGTGAAAGTATATCTGTTGCATTTATATGCAGCCATACAAAATCATATCTTTTTAGCGCATTTTTTGTTGCATCAAATTTTGCTTCAAGGTTTGTATCAGGCATGCCTGTTGCACCTTTCACATCTATCACATCCAGACCAAGCCATGTCGCAACACCTTTTGCTATTGGTATCCCTGCTATGCAGCAACCTTTTAGTCCCCATTTTTGTCTAAAACTGCTGGTTTCCTTTTTTCTTCCAACATTTCTTATCAATATCGCATTTGCAGGCCAGCGCCTTTTTTTGTTTATCACATCTTTTTTGAGAATTTCATGCGCCTTTCTGAGAAATTTATTTAATATGCTTGCAGTTGCTTTTGCAGATTGCTTTTTTGCCCTTATTTCAGGTACAGGTACTCCAATTTTGAGTGGGTCATTTGGTTGAATGTACTCGGAAAGCCCCTTTCCACTCATTATTATCACAAGGCGATGTCCTGCAGATGGTATGATAGTGAATTTGATTTTATCTATTATCATACCATTAAGTTTTTCTGCAAGTTGTTCAAGTCCATATGTTTCTCTTCCTGCCCTTCTATCGAGTATATTGCCACTTTTATCAAGCGTTGCCCAATTTGCCCTTATGCATATATCATCCTTGCTTGGTTTAAACCCTACACCGAGCGCTTCGAGATAGCCACGACCTGGATATGTTTTTTCAGAATAACAGCCAAGAAGGTTTAGATAACCAAAATCAGAATTGACATAACCACGATAGCCGATATCAAGTGTCCCAACAATGCCATGATAAGCAAGCCTGTCTATGTTTGGTTTTTTTGCAAGTGCAAGTGGTGTTGGCCATCCTGCATCAGCCAGGCCATCCATCACAAGCATCAAAATAGGCATATAAAAATTTGTTTTTTTCATTAAAATTCGAAACTTATTTAAAATTTTGCAACCTTTTAATTCTATGAAATTGTATGATGACCTAAAATGGTATCTTGAGCCAAAAAGGAAGTATGGTATTAGAGATTTACTCATAGGACTTACTTTTGTTTCTTTGTCTTTGTTCTCGCTTTATAATATCTACAAAGATGGTCACAAAGATCAAAGAGAGCAGTTTAGATAT
>JAVZYR010000006.1:0-25383 GCA_038999435.1 Candidatus Aenigmatarchaeota archaeon
AGGCAGGTTGTGAGGATACCAATACCAGAAGGTGTAAAGATAGATATAGAATTTAAGGAGAAATAGCCTGGCCTATATCTTTTGCAAGCTCAGCAAGTCTTTCTTTTAGTGTGTTGAATTCACTCTGTATCCTTTCTATCTCACTCTCTATTGCCTTTGATCTCTCTGATAGTGCCTTTTTTACATCCTCTATGCCCCTTTCAGCATATATACCAGCACCAAGATTGAATAAAATCGCCTTTGGCCTTTCTATTCTTGAAAGTGTCCAACAACCTGAGCCAAGTGCAACATAAATTTCATTTCCACTTTCTATTTTAGAAAATTCTTCAATAGCCTGTTGGGTTGCATTGATCTCTAAAAGTTTGTTCTCAAGCATGACTGCCTGCTCACTGAGTGCCTCAATGTATCTCTGGAGGATTTGATATGCAACTATCTTCTCCTGTAATGCCTTATCTTCCATAATATGGATTTTATTTCAACAATTTAAGCTTTCCTGTAAGCTTATCTATTTCTCTTTCAGGTGCTGGGCCTATACCTATACATGTGAGCGTGCCTGGCTTAAGTTCTGTCCTGCCTGCATCTTTTATGACAGATACAGGAAGCCCTAATTTTTCAGCAAGGGTAGCTATACGTCTAATCTCTTTTATGTCTGCGGCAAGAATAACCTTTTTCGCTCCTTCCTTTTCCCATCCTCTTATTGCAGCCTTCTTTGCTAATTTATATGCTTCCAAGGATGCATGTGCAACCTGTGCTGCAAGCTTTCCTCGAGAAAGTTTGATATCTGACCGGACAACAATAACCTGTTTATATATCATAAAAGTATTAGAATATGTTTATAAAATTTTAAGCGCCAAGGCCGACTATGAGGTCTTTCTTCATGGAATCGTATACCATCGGACATCTCATGCTTCGCATGCTTATTTCATTAAGATTCGATGCCACATCAGATAGTTGGAATGATTTGACGCTCTGCCTTGGAACATAGAATGTCTCTTGCCTTACATTCCCATCGGCAAATATCAAGTTTGCAGAGATATTCAAATCAATTTCACCCCAGTTATCAATCAAGATAGAAAGCGTGGATGTCCCTGAATCGTAGGTTGCACCTTTTATCATAAACCGTGCTTTACTGCACAGCTCTGCCTCAGCCCTTTGCTGTTGAGCAAGGTTTGTTGCCCATCCTGCAAGCACACCTGCCACAACAAGTGTGAATGCAATTAAGAGGAATGTTGCAACCAATGGGGATATGCCTCTCATAATTTAATTTTATTGTCAGGTCTATTTAAATTAATTTTTGTATGTTTGTGGTTTTTGCTGATACAGCACGACAAACCTCATTCGTGATGATTATCTCATTAACAGTCATTGCGAATGTGCTGTTAAATTCTTCACCTGTATCTGAAATAGAACTAGAATTTAGCTTGATATATGCTGTCCGTTCCCTCTCGAGTGGTTTGCTTGCATTTATTTCTGGTTGCCAAACCTGTGTATAGTTGAATTGTTGTGCATGCGTACCATTTGTCAACACAACACCAAAGCCATAAATCTCTCTTTTGGCTTTATTTGTAATCTTGATTAGGAGCTCATTTGTTTGATTTGTGTATACCGCAGAATCTATCACATAGTTTGTTGTAAGTGCACATGCAAGCTCAGGGTTTGTTGTCTGAAATGTAACCCAATTTGTTATCCAAACCGTAACAAGTATAGAAATCGAGACTGTAAGCCCTATCATTAGAACTATTGCAACTATTGGAGAAAGACCTCTCATTTTTATTTTTGTTGTGATTTTATAAATTGTATTTAGATTAGTTTTATCTGCAACTGACTTACCATTGCAAATATGCTATAACCAAATGCGATAAGAAGGATTGAGTGTTTAAGACCTGCCTTCACAGTACCCTCTGCCATCTTACCTGTTGCAAGTCCTGCAAAAAAGCCCTGTATTATGATGAAGTTTATAAATGCCTGTTCATAGATGGCAATACCTGCTTGCTGTGGAAGTGTGAGCATACCAGGTATCTGCTCAGGTGACATAAGTGGTATGAGAAAAATCTTCAGTATAACAAGTATGAAGACAAATGTGAAGAATATGAGATAGTTTGTCACAATCTGGCTATGTACAGCCAAGGAACGCTCCTTTTTTATCTTATTGATTGTGATGAGGGATTCGCTAACAGCTGAAAGCGTATCTCCAATCTTTCCTCCCATCTTGTATGTCTGGATGATTGTTGATGCTGCCCTCTTTATCTGTATCTGACCTGTCCTATTTGCGAATGTTTGCAAGGCCTCTTTGAATGGCACACCCCAATCTACCTGTGCAGAAAGGCTTCGAACATAAGGTGTTAGTGCTGCATAATCCCTTTTCTCAAGATGCTTAAGCGCGATTGGAAGTGTCATACCAGAATTTATGCATTCTGTTAAATCTTTGATGAATATGATGAATTGTTCTTCAATCTCCTTTTGTTCTGCAAATTTTATATAAAATAGGTATGCAGGCGGGACAACTGCAACCAAACCTCCGATGAGATTTATTAGAGGTGAGATGGATGGAAAAATTTTTGACAAAAAAAGAAAATTTATACCTATTATTACACAGCCTGCTATAATAGACAAAATTTCATACACGTATCTCATGTCTTCTTCTTTATCTCAGCCCTTAATGATGGGACCTTTATTAGGTGTCCACACCCTGTGCATTTGACTGAAAAAGGCCTTTTCCATTCCTTTTTTGTTGCCTCTGTATGACCGCAGTTAGGACATTTGTACTCAACCTCGGCTGTGTTCGAATCTGCAGGCACGAGCACTTTTATCCATCCTCCATCAAATGTTCTGTTTGTTATGTAGCGATATTTTCCCATATTAATCTTTGAGTTTAATCCTCATAAAATCTTCTGCTACCATTGTATTTGAAAATATCTTCTTTGCCTCATCTAACAAAGGCCTTGTATCCTGATATCTTCGAGAGAAATGTGTGAGCACAAGCCTTTTCACCTCTGCTGCCTTTGCAATCCTTGCAGCATCCTTTGCACCTGCATGCATCCTATCCTCCCTCTCCTCAAGAAATGTTGCATCGTGTATCAGAATGTCTGCACCTCGAACAAAATCTATAAGCTTATCAAACGGCTTTGTATCGCCAGTATACACAACCTTTAGGCCTTTTTTCAAAATTGCCACATCTTCGAGCCTTATCTCTTTTCCTTTGAAAACAATCTTTCCTTCTTCCTTCAGCTTTCCCACAAGAGGGCCTTGTCTCAGGCCATAAAGCCGCTCTGCCTTTTTAATATCAACATTCCATCGCTCCTTTTCTTGAAAACAATAAGCAACAGATGGTACAGTGTGTAAGGTTGGGCAGGTGTAGATATCATAGTCTTTATGTTTATATATACAGCATGGCTCGCCATCAGCTGGCACATCCTTTGCAATAATTCTGAATCTCGGGCCCCAGTATTCCATGTCAAGTATATCTGCAACAAATCGTTCTGCTTCGGGGCCATAGATAAAAAGTGGCCTTGTCCTTTTTTCAAGATTCATTGTTTGTATGAGGCCTATAAGGCCTGCCCAATGATCGGCATGCCAATGCGTGATAAATATCCTGTCTATGCGCATGAAATTTAGCTTTGCAAGCAACATTTGCCTTTGTGTGCCCTCTCCACAATCCCAAAGCCAAACATCTTCGCCGTATGCTAGCCATATAGCAGAGTGATTCCTGTTCTTTGTCGGTATACCAGAACCAGTTCCAAGAAATACAAGCTCAAGCATATTTAATATTTTGACAAATACATAAAATGATTAGGATTGAAAGTGGCATTAAAGGGTTCGATAAGCTGATAAATGGTGGCTTTCCATCAGGCTCTTGTACCTTGTTAAAAGGTGCAGCAGGTACTGGAAAAACTATATTTGCACTTCAGTTCTGCTACCATGGCTCTGCTAAAAATGAGCCATCTATTTTCTGTTCACTTGTGCAGAGAGAGGAGGAGCTGATTGAGCAGGCAAGGCAATTTGGTTGGAAAATTCCAGCAAAAAATCTTTCTTTGTTATGCATAGACCCAAAACAAGGTGCTGCGCCCATTTTTGAAAATATTGTAAAAGAAGTAAAAAGGATTGGTGCAAAAAGGCTTGTGGTTGATTCGCTCTCATCTCTTGTTGCCTATACAACGCTTGCAAGCAGAAAGATTGTAGGCCCTTCTGCTGTATTTTTGAAAGAGATAGAACCTATTGTGAGCAGGAAGCCGAACAAGGTTGTACTTAGGATGGTTACAGATATGATTGTAGGTGAACTTAAAAGGCTTGGCTGTACAACCCTTCTTACATCAGAAGGGCTTGAAGAGGACATTGCATCAGAGTATGCATGCGATGGCATAATAGCACTAAGTGCTGATGTAGTGGGAAAGGTTCTTGAAAGGACTGTTAGGGTTATAAAGATGAGGGAAACAAAAATAGATGGTGGGATATACAGCTTTGAGATAGGGCCAAATGGGCCAAGGGTGTTAACGAAATAATTATTCAGATAAAAGCAATAGAGTGAAGCTGCCTTCAGAAATCCCTTTTTCTTTCAAAGCAAATCTTATGTTTCTGTCCTCAAAACCTGAAAATATGCCTGACAGCAATCCTCTCAGCATCATAAAATCAATCTCATCAGCCCATTTTGTCCATGGAAATAATCTGAAATACACTTCATAATTTTTACCTTTCTTAACAGCCAAAACATCACCAAATCCCAGTGCAGGTAGGAAATCCATCACAAACCTGCACGGGTCCTGCTTTCCAGAGATTTTAGCCAGCCTTTTCCCAAAATCAAAGCTACAATCCCAAAGGACTTTTAAGCCATTTTTTACTTTTTTCAATTCTTTCTCAAGTATGTACATAAAGCTTGCCTCACATAAGAAAAAGCGCTCGCCCTTGTAAGTAACCTGACCATGCCTATAATCAAATACCCCTGAATCCATCAGTGATTTTAGGCTATTCCTTGCCCATTTTGTTGGCCTAATTTGATTTAGCTTGGCATATTCAGGTGTAAGTTCTGCCTTTTCAAGTTTTGTGTATCTGATTGGCTTGTAGCCCATCTTAACCAAAGTTTCATAAGGTGCTGCAATCACTTCGCATTCCTTATCCCCACGGCCTTGGCATTTTGGTTGAACTGCTTCGATGGTTGGGTCTTGACAGGCATAGGCCCAAATGCCTGCAATTCCGCCTGTTGAGAAAATATAACCGAGACCGTTTTTAGAGCAGATGATGTAGTTTTGCATTCGTAATTTAAAAATTTTCTGGCTATAGTCAATTACGTGATAAAGTTTACTTGCCCAAGTGCCTTCAACATATCTTACCAGATTATATGCAAAATTTAAAAATTTATTTTTATTTTTCACGGTTTTAATGTTAGGAAAATTGGATATCAAAGCATTAACATATCCAAATTTTTTACCAATTTTATAATATAATAAATTTTCAGAGTAACTTTCTAATATTGAAAACAATGATTCAGATAAAAAAATTTCTCTTATATCAACATCAAGTTTAATTTCGGAGAATTTTGCAACAATATAACCTGGGTGATTTATAATTTCTAATTTGGGCAATAACACATTTTTTAAATACCATGAAACAATGATATCTTTTACTCTCATAAACCAAAAATATACACCAATATCATAATTATACCTATGAAAATATATTCTCCATCAGCTAATATGTCACATACAAATTTTATATTATTTTCTCTTATAAGAGTAATATACACAAAAGAATAAATGATAAGGAAGAATAGATAATAGAATGATGATGGAACAGAAACAAAAAATGGTATAACAAAAAGAAGTAATATACATATAAAGTTAATACAATATAAAATATTTTTTGTAAATTTAATACCGTATTTAACAGGAATTGTTGATATTTTATAGATCTTGTCACCTTTTATATCTTTGATGTCAAAAACTATTGTTGTTATCAAAACTCTGAAAAATATAAAAATAGAAAGGAAAAATACAAAATAAAATAAATCTGAAAAATTGTAATATGAAGCTACAAGAAAAACTATCAAACTCCATCCTATGCCTACGATCAAATCTTTTATCAAAAAAATTTTTTTAGCTCTCAGAACGCTATACAAAAAAACCAAAATAAAAGGAAGTAATGCTAAAAATCCAGTTAATAAATTATTTGCAAAAGCAATAAAAAGTGCTGTGAAATAAAAAATGCTACTAATTTTTATAAGTTTTTTACCATATTTTTCTGTAAATCTTGTTCTTGAAGGATAGTTGATTCTATCTTCTTTTATATCTGTTATTCGATTTAGATTATATAAAAAAAATGTGCCACAAAAAGCTATGAAAATAGGTTCCCATCTGAAAGGCATTTGTAATAAAATAATTATCATTATTGCAACAAGTCCAGCCCCTATTGCCAGGTAAATATTGCTGTGTACCAAAAACTCAACCAATTTATTCATATATAAAATTTATTAAATTCGATACATAAAGCTTGGTGCTGCAATCACTTCGCATTTTTTATGAAGTTGCAAAATCAGAAAAACAATAAAATTTCTTCCCCCCATTCAATCTGTTTAATATTGTGAGCTGCTTTCAAATCTTTTTCGATTGCCTTAAACTTTTTGGGAATCCTTGCCCTTTTTATCTCAGCACGAAGAGAAAGACTTTTATCTTTTTTTGCCTTCCATATCATGCTATTAAGTTCAGCGAGCTCTTTTGTTGTGAATGCTGGTCTTTTTGTTTTTTGTTTTTTTGGAAAAGTCTCAAGATGCACAGATCTGCCATAAAGTTTTCTATAGATATAGTCTGTTACAAAAGGTGTGATTGGTGCCAAAAGGATTAGAGCAGCCCTCATGCAAGCATGCAATGTGTATAGCGCTGATGCATCTCCACTATAAGCTCTGACTTTCACAAGTTCAATGTAGTGAGATGCAAAAACATTCCATAACCAATCCCTTATTGCATTTGAAGGTATAAAGAAATTAAAATCTTCATAGCCTTTTAGACATTTTGATATAAGTTCATTTAATTCATATAAAATCCATCTATCTAATGGTGAAAGTTTTTTTGGTCTCTTCTTCTCATCAAACATCGAAACAAACCTGCTCACATTCCATAATTTTGTGAGAAAAGGTAATGTTGCAGCAATCCTTGCCTCCGAACAACGAAAATCAGAACCCAGATTTGCCTCGCTTGCAGACCAAAGACGGAATGCATCGGCACCGTATTTTTCGAGTATAGGTATTGGATCTATGACATTCCCTTTTGATTTTGACATCTTCTGTCCCTTCTCATCAACACCCCATCCCCCAATCCATGCATGCCTAAATGGGCTCTTGCCTGTTAGCTGCCAACATCTAAGAAGTGTATAATAAAGCCATGTTCTTATGATCTCTTTTCCTTGTGGTCTCAATGTGACAGGGTATGCCTTCTTTATTTTTCTTGTTATGAAAAGAGGTGATATTGAAGAATCCATCCATGTATCGAATGTGCGCTCTTCACCTCTAAAACCAGTATCCGATCCACAATACTGACATTTTTTAAAAGGTGGCTCCTCGCACCATGGTCTCCAATATCGACCTGCTTCTGGTAAGTTTGGTTTTCCACAAGAATTGCAATACCATATAGGTATCTCTGTTGCATAATACCTTCTTCTTGAGATTGGCCAATCAATTGTAATCGAGTCTATCCAATTTAGAAGGATCTGACGATGATGCAAGGGATGCCATTTAAGCTGTTTTGATATCTTTCGAATCTCATCTACAAAATCGATTTGTTTCAAATACCATTCATTCATTGGAATTATTTCTATTGGTGTTTTTGATCTTTCGCATATAGGCGTTCTATGTTTTATGTTTTCCTCCTTTTCAACAATACCAAGGCCTTTCATATCATTGATTATTGCCTTTCTTGCCTCCTCAATCAACATGCCTGAATATGGCCCTGCATGATGTGTCATCTTACCTTCCAAATTTATTGCAATAATCTCAGGAAGCCTAAGCTCCCTGAATATCCTTACATCAGAATAGTCACCATAAGAGCATATCATCACAATACCGCTACCAAATTCTGGCTTTGCTATTGTATGTGCAATAATTGGCACAGACCTGCCATATATTGGAAGTATAGCATGCTTCCCAATTAGATGTTTATATCTTTCATCAGCAGGGTTTACAGCAACAACTTGACATGCACAAAGCAACTCTGGCCTTGTTGTGGCTATAATGATATTTTCTCCTGTCTCCTGAACCTTAAACTTAATGTAAACCAGTTTTGTTGGTCTTTCCTCATATGAAACCTCTGCATCTGCAATGGTTGTGCCACACATAAAACAGTAATTATTAGGTCTTATATCTTCATATATCAATCCTCTTTTCCAAAGTTCTATAAATGTTGCTTGGGTAAGGGCCCTGTATTCGTTGGAGTCAGTTCTGTAGTAATTAGAAAAATCACATGAAAGACCCATCATTTCCATTATCTTTAGCATTTCTGCTTCAAGTTCATCAAGTGATGTTTCACAAAGTTTTATGAAATCCTTTCTATTCAGATCCTGTAAATGTATACCATGCTTTCTCTCAGTATATATCTCTACAGGCAAACCATTTCTATCTATACCTATTGGAAATAGCACAGAATAGCCCTGTGCCCTTGCTGTTCTTGCAATCATGTCTATCTGTGAATATTGCGCTGCTGCACCAATATGCCATGGCCGACCTGATGGATATGGAGGTGGTGTATCAATGGAAAAAATCTTTTTTGCTTTAACATCAAATGTGTATAATTTTTCTTTTTTCCATTTCTCAAGCATGACCTTTTCCAAATCTTTTGACCATCTACCTTCTTTCAGTTTTGGTTGCATTTTAAAAATTGTTCAAACTGAATTTTAATCTTAACCTATTTCAAAAATAACTCTAACACTGGCTCTAACCTTAATCTTCCCAACTTCAATTGGGGTTGGTATCTCAGGCATCTCTGCCATTCCTGCCTCATATGCCACTATTCTTGTCGATGGAGACCAATCCCAGCTTGTGCTTGTATCAGCAACAGATTTTACACCCAATACCCTTAGGCCCAAACCAGATGCTATAGACTCTGCTTTTGCTTTTGCAGCCTGAGATGCCTGTCTCAGTGCCTCTGCTTTTAGGTTATTTCTCTCCTCTTCGGCTATGTCATATTGTATGCTATCAACAAAATTTGCACCTGCCTGAACAGATTTGGTTATCCATTCTCCGACTGAAAGATTTCTTATTGTTAACTTTAACCTATGTACTGCTGTATAGCCAATTATTTCTTGCCTTCCACTCCACCAGTTATATTCTGGATCTATGTAATATGAATCCGTTTCTATCTCAATTCCGCCCAAAGCTGCTTTTATGTTTGCAATAACCCGTGCATTTTCTTGTTCTGCTTCTTGTGATGTTTTGTTTGTGTTGCGATAACCAAGATATATTATTGTCTGTGTCGGCATTGTCTCAATCTCAGCATTGCCTGTCACCTCTATTGTTTTCTCTTCTTTTGGTATGTTGAGTGCTATCAAAATTCCTGCAACAATCACGATTGCAATAATGATAATAGAAATGTAAGCAATGTTTTTCATTATTATTATTTATTTTTTATTTAAATTTATTTCTCAAAAATCACAGCACTCTCTCTCAAAATACCTTTCTTTTTTGTTCGCTTTTCGAGGGCCCATCGTTTGTTCAGCACAACAATCTCTTTTGTGCTAAAGCCAATATCCTCTGCGAGCTGACCAATCATAGCATCACATTCTATGATCTGCCCTTCAATGTATGCATTACCAACAACAAGGGCCAATTTAGCTCCTGGCCTGCACACCCTATATAACTCTTTTAGAACATTTTTCATGTCCTCTATGTATGCTTCAACAGGTTTGAGTTTATCGATAAAAGATTCTCTTAGCCCAAGATATGACCTGATAGCTGGTTTAGAAAAACCAACAAACCAGTTTTCGACTAAATACACCTTTGTATAGTCTATTTGATTAAGGTATGGTGGGCTTGTTATAACACAATCTATGCTCTCATCTTCAATTTTAATTTTCCTTGCATCTCCAAAATCAACAGTGCATACAGCATCTGTTTTCGGCGCCATCTCGTACTCCTTTATCATCCTCTTCAAATTTCTTGCATAAAATTTTCTGAATGGAGGTATGGGATGTTTTCTAATCTTCAGCACAGCACCATCCTTCCATATCCAAGAACATTTAACCGCTGATGATATAAGCCCTAAAAGAAAAAAATCTCTAACGGCAACAGGCCTTATTTTTTCTATGTAATTTTTGAAAAATATTATATCCTTTCTCGTATGTGTTGAGAAATACTTTCTCATCCATTCAGGCAAATCTCCCATATCAGAAAATTTTATAGAAAATATCTGCTTAAATGTCTCTTTAAGAATGTTGGTATCATATTCAGCTATCTTGACCTTTGATGCGAGCACAGCAATTGGCAGAACATCAATGCCAATGCTGTTTATGTTTAACTGTTTACATGCCAGAAGTGTTGTCCCAACACCACAAAATGGGTCAAGAACTGTTTGTCCTGCCCTGATATCAAATGCTTTTATCAAATTCCATACAAGGTCTCTGCTAAAACCCTCTTTGAAATAGAACCAATTGTATATAGGTAGTTTTTTGTTTGGCACGAATGTCGCAAGCGGCCCCCAATCAAGCCTTTCAGTTATCAGAGTCATAGATTTAAATTTTTGTTTTGATATTTAGTATGAAAAAGGTGAAAATATATATCGCATCCCCACTTGGTTTTTCAGAGGCAGGAAGGGATTTTTTGTATGAAAAAATCATTCCACAAATTGAAGAACTTGGTTATGGCGTTCTCGATCCGTGGAAGTTAACACCTGATAAGTATATAGAGAATATTAAATGTATGCCATATGGGTTTGAAAGAAAAATGGCATGGGAAAGATTAAATAGAATAATTGGTAAAAATAATGCCCGTGCAATTCGAGCATCTACAGGGCTTTTTGCTGTACTTGATGGCCCTGATGTGGATAGTGGCACTGCTGCAGAGATTGGTTTTGCTGCTGCTTTAGGAAAGCCTATACTAGGCTACCGAGGTGATTTTAGGCTCTCCTCTGATAATGAAGGCTCGGTTGTAAATCTTCAAGTTGAGTATTTCATCAAACTTAATGGAGGAAAAATTATCACAGAAATATCTAAACTAAAAGATGAATTAAAAAACATTTTTGGTTAATACTGCTTTCCTACATAAACAACATGCTCTGCTTTCCTTCCGCAAATTATACAGTTTCCTTCAGGTTTTTCTTTCTTGTCTATCCTTTCTCCTCGCACATGGAGTGCAAACTTATCTTTTAGTTCTTCAGCACAGCCAATACCATCCTTATCTGTACTACACCATGGTACTCTTATAAGGCCACCTTTTATTCTTTGCACATCTGATATGTTCTTTGCATTTTTTATCATAGAAAAAAACCACTCATCGGCCCTCTTCAAAAGGTTCGCTGTAATCGCATCCCCAAGTTCTGTTATCTTGTTTTTAAGTTGATCTTCTTTAACGCTAATCCTTTCTCTCGTATCACGCCTGCAGAGTGTGATTGTTTTATTTTTGATTTCTTTTTGTCCAATCTCAACCCTTATTGCAGCCCCTTTTAATTCCCACTCATTGAACTTCCATCCAGGTGTTGCATCAGACAGATCGAGCTCTGTTCTAAAATCAGATTTGAGATTGCTATATATCTCTCTACATTTATTTATCGTAACTTCATCATGGCTTACTGGTATTATCACAACTTGAATAGGGGATATCTTGAATGGGAAAACAAGCCCTTTATCATCACCATGTAGAGCAATTACAGATGCGAGCATTCTCCATATACACGGGCCATAGCATGTCTGCCATGCGTATCTTTTTTTGCCATTTTTATCAACATATTTTATTTTAAATGGCTTTGAAAAATTTTGACCAAGAAAATGCGTTGAAGGTTGTTGTATTATCCTTCCATCAGGCATAAGACTATCTGCTGCATATGTATGCACTGCACCAGCAAATTTGTCCCATTCTGGCCTTTTGAAAAATATAAAAGGTATGCCAAATTCTCTATGCATGACATTTTCTGTCATTGCCATATCTTCCATGACCTGTGCCCTTGCTTCAGCTTCTGTTGCAAATGCATCATGTGCTTCTATCCACCAAAACTCCCTGCCACGTATAAATGGTTTTGTTGCCTTTGTTTCCCATCTCCACACCTGACATGACTGATAAAGTTTTAATGGCAGGTCCCGCCATGACCTTATCCATAGTCCATACATCCTATACATACCAGTTTCAGATGTTGGTCTCAGTGCAATCCTTTCTGTTAACTTTTCTCCAGCACCATGCTCTGATATCCAAAATACTTCTGGTGCAAAGCCCTCCACATGTTCCTTTTCAACCTTGAAATTTGATTCTGGTATCACAGCAGGAAACCAACACGGTTTATGCCCTTTTGCCTCAAGCTCAGCCTCATACAGCGCATACATAGCCTTCATGGCTTTAACAGAAAATGGAAGATGGACAAGAAAGCCCTTCACATTATATCTCATATCAGCAAGCCCTGCCCTTGCTATGATTTCTGAAAACCAGCTTGAGAATCTACTTTTAGGATTTTTTAGTCCTTTTTGCAAATCATGCATACTTAATTTTATTTTAGAAATAAAAAATATGCTCATTCAAAAGGGAGCAGAAGCAGAGATACATAAAGAAGGTGAAATTGTTAGAAAAGTTAGAATAAAAAAGTCATATAGAATACCCCAGCTCGATGAGAGGCTCAGAGAAGAAAGGACCAGATTTGAAGCAAGAATGATACAAAGTGCAAGAAGGACAGGTATACTTGCACCAAAAATCTTTGATGTCCAAAGATATGAGATAAGAATGGAATGGATAGATGGCGAAAGGGTTAAAGAATACCTTTTTAAAGCAAGTAAAAAGGATAGAGTAAAAATATACACTGAAATTGGTCATGTTGTCGCTACACTTCATCGTTGGGGTATTATACATGGAGACCTCACAACATCCAACTTCATAGTTAAAGAAAATCATCTCTGGCTTATCGATTTTGGACTTGGAAAATTTAGCAGAAAGATTGAAGACCAGGCTATTGATCTTTGGCTTTTATATGAGGCGATAAAAGCTACACACTTTAAATTCGTTAAAGAGGCATGGAAAGAAATTTTAAAAGAATATAAGGCAAATTATTCAAATGCAATATCTGTGCTCTCTCAACTTGAAAAGATAAGACAAAGAAGGAGGTATATGTAATGGCTGAATGGATACCTAAAACAGAACTTGGAAATAAAGTACTGAAAGGTGAATTCAAGGATCTAAAAGAGATACTTGAAAGAGGACTGACAATACTTGAACCTGAAATTGTCGATACACTTGTACCAAACATAAAAACAGAGGTTATATATATCGGAGGTAGCCCTGGTAAGGGTGGTGGTATAAAAAGGACTATTACAAAAAAAACAGCCCGCATGCACAAATCAGGCAGGAGATACAAAGTCTCAGCCCTTGCAGTTGTGGGGAATGAGGATGGCATAGTTGGTGTTGCAAAAGCAGAAGCAGTAGAACATAAACCAGCCATTGACAAAGCAACACAACAGGCAAAACTTGCTGTGATAACAATAAGACGTGGTTGTGGAAGCTGGGAATGTGGATGTGGTGGTCAACATTCTATCCCTTTTGCTGTTAGCGGTAAATGTGGCTCTGTAAAGGTAAGGCTTTTACCTGCTCCAAAAGGTGTTGGGCTTGTTGCAAGTGATGAAGCAAAAAAGATACTCAGGCTTGCTGGAATAAAGGATGTATGGGTTGTTGCAAGAGGCAAGACTGCAACAAGAATAAACTTAATCAAAGCTATGTTCGATGCATTAAAAAATCTTAGCAGAACAAAAGGAGGGGTATGATAGCTGTAATTCGTATAAGAGGGCCTGTGAAAACACCACATGATGTAAAAAGGACATTGGAACTTCTTAGACTTAAAAGGGTAAATCATTGTGTTTTGCTTAATGAAAAACCAGAAATAATAGGAATGTTGAAAAAGGTTTCTGATTATATAACATGGGGAGAGATAGATAAAAATATGCTAAACAAGCTTTTGGAAAGAAAAGGTGTGAAAGAGCCAAAAGGTATTTTTAGACTGAAGCCACCAACAAAGGGGTTTAAATCAACAAGGCTGCCTTGGCCAAAGGGTGATCTTGGTTATAGAGGCGAGGCAATAAACAAGCTTTTAGAGAGGATGATATGAGAAAAAAGAGGGTTAAACTTAGAGGCTCAAAAACACATGGCCATGGTGCTAAGAAAAAAAGGAGAGGGAAGGGCAGCAGAGGTGGGAAAGGAAGGGCAGGGACATTCGGACAAAAGAAGATTTTAAGATTGCGTACAGAGCCACAGATTATATATGGCAAAAAGGGCTTCAAATCGTTAAAAATGAGGAAAATAGAAAAAAGGTTAAAATGTATAAATCTTTCAGAGCTGAAGAGATTTGGCCAAGAAGTTGATGTAACAAAGTTAGGTTATGATAAGGTGTTGGGAAAAGGTAGCATAGATACTGCCCTAACTGTTAAAGCAAGGTCATTTTCAAAATCCGCAATTAAAAAAATTGAAGAGAAGGGTGGAAAAGCAATAAAGGTATGAGCTTTTATATCAATCTGCTACAAAGGTTGCCCAGTATACAGAAACCTTTGCAGGTACAGAACTTCAAATCTAAACTTAAATGGACAGGTGCGATACTGATTCTTTATTTTTTGATGGGGCAAATATCTGTATGGGGGATTGTTAAAACATCCTTTGAGCGTTTTAGGATTTTTGAAATACTGCTTGGCTCTTCTTTTGGCTCATTGATGACACTTGGTATAGGACCAATCGTAACTGCAAGCATCATTCTTCAATTACTTGTCGGCTCAAAGGTTATCCCATGGGATCTGAGGACAGAAGAGGGAAGGATACTTTTTAATGGAACACAAAAACTTCTGGCATTCCTATTTTGTTTTGTAGAAGCAAGTGCGTTTGTGATAATGGGTGCAATACCAGCTGAAATGGGCCTTGAATGGGCAGTCATACTTCAATTGGCAATGGGTGGAATACTCGTTGTGTTTATGGATGAATTGATATCAAAATGGGGATTTGGTTCCGGAGTAAGTCTTTTCATTGTTGCAGGTGTTTCAAAAAGTATTATAGTCAGGGCACTAAATCCACTTACAACATCAGGTATGCTCCCAGGTGTAGAGCCACCTGCAGGTCTTCTACCATTTGCAATTACTGCACTTGCGGCGGGTGAGCCAATGCAAGCAGGCCTTGCACTTATGCCAATAATTGCAACAATCATCGTTTTTCTCATCGTTGTTTATGCGAATGCAATAAAGGTTGAAATACCTATTGCATTCTCATCTATCAGCGGTTTTGGTAGGAGATGGCCTCTAAAGTTTTTCTACACATCTAATCTACCTGTAATACTTGTTGCTGCCCTACTCGCTAACATACATTTTATGGCAAGGGTCCTTGCAGATAGAGGGATTGGTATCCTTGGGGGCTTTGATGCCGAAGGGAATGCAGTTTCTGGTATAATATACTATCTTTCAGTTCCGCATTCACAGGCACTTTCAGGTTTTATGATATTCATAAGCATGTTTGCCTTGATGGGTGCGGTGATAAATTATAAAATGAAAAGGAGCAGTATCTGGCTTGTTCTTGGGCTTGGTGCTATGGGTGGTTTCGTATGGTGGGCTATAACATCAATGGCCGGGCTTACATCACTTGCATTCATTCCACTTGCAGACATTGCAAGACTCCTGACATACATGCTCTTTATGATGATTGGTTGTATAATATTCTCTGTATTCTGGGTTGCAACATCTGGCATGGACCCTGCCTCTGTGGCAAGGCAGATCGAATCTATTGGAATGCAAATACCTGGTTATAGAAGGGATGCAAGAATAATAGAATCTGTTCTAAAAAGATACATACCAACCCTTACAATTGTAGGTGGTGCTGCTGTTGGCTTTCTTGCTGCATTTGCAGACATGACAGGTGCATTAGGAACAGGTACAGGTATTCTCCTTTCAAGCATGATTATCTACAACCTTTATGAAGAACTTGCTGCAAAGCATCTTGAGGATATGCATCCTGCATTAAGGAAGTTTATGGAATAGGTTATGCCAAAGCTTGTCATAATAGCAGGTAAAAATGATGTGATTGATTGGGCATTAGATACATATAAAAAATTGTTGCCAAGATTTTCATACTTTAGATTTGATAAAAAAATTGATAGTTATAGTAGCCTTGATGATGTGATTAACTTCAGGGATAGATTAGAGAATGACATCAGCAAGGCTGTGAGAACAAGTATAAAGAGGGATATGCATGTAATTGTCTGTTTAAACCCGATTATATATACGGATATGGGATATGTACCAATTTTAACAGAAAGATTTTTTAAACAACACAAACCTGATGTGATATTAATTGCTAACAACGATGAATTGATAAATAAATGGGTGTATGGAAAGGATTGTTTGATAGGATATATAAAAATAAAAGGAAGAGCACAAAAAGGGATAAAAGAACTTATAGAAATGCTTAAAAAGATATTGATATGATATCATTACTCTCCTTGATCACAATATGCATAATGTTTGTTGTTTCGTTTATATACAGGATAAGCATAAATCCAAGTGAAATGAGAGATTTGAAAAAACAGATTGAAAAATATCGCATTGAAGCAGATAAAGCAAGAAAAAATAACGAAAAGGAAAAAGCTGAAAAGTTAATGAATGAAATGCTTAAAGTTAGCCAAAAACAACTTAGATTGAATTTAAAGCCTCTGATGATCTCAGGTATTGTTTTTCTATTAACATTATCTTGGATGTCCCGATATTTTACTGGGTTTGAGATATCCTTACCTTTCTCTATTGTGTTTTTGGGAAACAGCATAAGTTGGTTTTTGTGGTATATTCTACTTGCTATAACATCAACACAAATCTTCAGAAAATTATTGGATGTTGATTAAAGGAAAATATAATAATAAATATAAGATATCCCGGGGTAGCTCAATGGCAGAGCATGCGGCTGTAGTCTGCTGAAAAGAAATGATGACCTGAGACCGCAGGGTTGGGAGTTCAACTCTCCCCCCCGGGATTTATTCAATGTCTATCTCATTTGAAAAAACAGAATATTTCTTTCCTTTTATATCAAAATTCAATTTTGCTGGAGGAAGACGCACCGAAGCAGGCATTGGTAGTTTAATGGTATAGTTTACAATCCTAATTTCTCTTGGAGGAATATTACCAAGACGCCATATCAGTTCTGTTCCTTTTTCACCCTTTCTTGTTACAGGATTTAGATGACCTGAATCAGCAAGTTGTGATAGTGGGGAGATGATATCTTTTAATATAGCATCCTTAACACCTCTCAAAAATGGTGATTTTATCTCAAGTACAACAACATGGTCATTCGGGCTTTTTTTAACTATCTTCTTTGTTATTACAGGCCTGCTTATTCTGAACTTGTAAAACCACACAATAAAAATGAACATTATAACAAAACCTACAACCTCTGATATTGTTGGCCAATAGCTTATTGAATATACTATCTTTGCACTCGTGCCTGGTTTTATTTCTTCTATCAAGAAATCACATTGACCACCATCGCATTTCACAGGCTTTGTAATAAAACCTGTAAACCATATTGGAGATATGTCTCTTTTGACAGTATAATTATAAATCGGTTGATTTCCTTTGTTCTCTACTTCTATTTCTACTATGTCCTGAAGGAAGCCAGATTTGATATTTATGTTCTCTACAACATCTTTTATAGGACTTATTCTGAATTCATGGCTTACCTCACAACATTTAGAAGATATTTTCAAAACATAATCGCCATATACAAGCCCTTGAAGTGACATCTCATTTTTAAATCTTTCTTCATCTTTAACCCATACATCTATTTGAGATGAAGAGATGATGTTCTTGCCTGAATATATACCAAAGATTAGATTAACTTTCCCTGCCTCTTTTACCTTAATTGCCCCATTTACAACCAACACATCGCCTTTTACTTCAAGTGCAATATCATGGATATATATCTCAGGTAATACCCTTAGTGAAAATATCCTTTCATAAACAGCACCAGAACTTGTTTTTATGATAAGTCGGTATTGTATATTTTTTTCTTTATCTGTTTTTGGTAAAAATGTGATGTTAAATATTTCTGACTGATTTGGGCTTAATGAAAGATAAAGAACAGATGGTATTTGCCATTCGAGATGTTCACCTTGAACTGATATCTCAAGTCCTTCTGTCCAATTTTCTGTATTTGTTACAGCAACTTCAAAATCGGCCCTTTCTCCTGAAAAAATGACAATCTGTGGGTTTTCAATTCTTACATCGAGTGCATATACAGATGAGGCACAAAACATAATACCAATGAATGCCAAAAATATAATTTGAAATTTCATAAGAATAATTGCAACAAAGATTTAAATTCTTAACTAAATTCAGAAAATCAATCATCTGAGAAATCTTTAAGAATGTTAATCTTCGTGGATTTTTATTTAAACTAAAACAAGATAATATATGGCAGTACCCGAGCTTGTAGAATATGTCAAAAACAGACTTGCTGCAGGATGGACCGAGGCTGATATAAGAGAGAACTTGCTTGAATATGGCTGGACAGAATCTCAAATTCTCGATGCAATAAAAGAAGTGAAATCAGCAAAACCTGAACAACCAAAAGAGGAGGTAAAAGAGAAAAAAATAATCTCATTTGGTGCGATACTCGGCTTTGGTGCTGGGCTTTTCATATTTCTTGGTTTTATCATGCCATATTTAGCAGGGCTGCCAAGCTTTTCTATTTTTGAAATACCTATCATAGGTCAGTATCTTTCTGCCTTAATTGGTTTGATTATGATCATTGCAGCACTTTTAGCCAACAAAACGAGATTCTTTGGTGCCCTGATTTTGATATTCTCTATATTATATCTTTTAACAGGAGGAAACATCCTAGTTTTTGTTATAGCATTAATCGCATCTGTGCTTGCTATAGCAAAAAGATAAGCTCGGGGTGGGATTTTCAGCTTTTGACAATTGAACCCACTTCCGCGGCTCTGCAGGCCGCTGCATAACCGGTCTGCCACCCGAGCATTTTAATAATTAATCAATTTATAATATATGGCAAGAGTAAAATCTCCAGAGGCTGAAGCAAGGCTATTCCATCGCGTTTTCATATGCATGGCATGTGGTGCGCGAATCAGGGCAGATTTACAAAAGGTTAAAGAAGGGAAGGTGAAATGCAGAAGATGCAAAAGAAAACAGCTTAGACAAATCCATAGGGAGCTAAAGTAGCATGAAAAAGGGCTTTTATAAGAGGGGTTGGAAACATACAAAAAGGAGAGGCAGAGAGGCCACGGTTATATGCGGTTATTGTGGTCGAATAGTGCCAAAATATAAAACATTTTCTGTTACAAAAGGGATGAAGATCACAGACCCTCTTTTGAGAAAAGAGCTTGGAAGGAAGATTTCTATGCTCTCTGAAAAGCTTTATGCCTGTCCTGCATGCGCAAGATTTCATAGAATAGTAAGAAAAAAGAGATAAACAATATTTAATATGCTAAAATTTTATCAAAAGGTTGCAACAACAATATTCGATCCATTGTCAAAAAGGCTTGAACCCTCATTTGAGACGCTCAAACCACATCTAAAAGGTGCTGGGATGACGATAAGCCTTCGTGCCTGGATATCTTCTTGTCTTCTAACCACCCTTCTTACTTATACATTGACATTCATTTTTATTGAAATTGCCAACATATATCTTCTCCTCGAGCCCTTCACATTTCTTTATATCCTTGTTTTTGTTCCGATTCTATCTGCTGCATTCTCTTTTGTGCTGCTATACATTTATCCAATAGAGCTGGCAAAATCTAAACAAAAATCGATTGATACAAACCTTCCTTTTGCGCTTGCACACATGTCGGCAATTGCTTCCTCAGGTATTCCTCCTGAATTTATGTTTGAAATGTTGACAGAGTTTAAAGAATATGGTGAGATAGCAAAACAATCAAAGATGATTGTAAACAATATGAAAGTTTTTGGTATGTCATCTGTTGCTGCAATGAAGGATGTTGCTGAAAAGAGCCCTTCAAAGCTTTTTAGACATGTTATACTTGGCATTGCATCAACAATAGAAAAAGGTGGTAACCTTGTCGAATATTTAAAAGTGATGTCTGACAAAGCACTTTTTGAATATAGAATAAGAAGGGAGGCATATCTTAAAACACTCTCAACCTATGCAGACCTTTATACAGGCCTTCTTGTTGCAGCACCACTTATCATTTTAGCAACACTTGCTGTGATGGCAATTGTTGGTGGGGAGATACTTGGTATGACAATTGGTGATGTTATAAATCTCATCACATGGACAGGTCTACCATTCTTAAATATAATGTTCTTGATATTTGTTCATATCACATATCCTGGTGTTTAGCGAGGCAAAATACGTGGTTTTATATCCTTTTTCACCCAATCTAAAACCGTATCCTTATCTCTATAATAAAGATTTACAATCGAGCAAAATTGATCATATTGGCTTATCTTTTTCCTTGCTGCCCATTCAAGCACCTTCTTCCTGTTTTCAATTTCATCGATAATTTTTTGGAATGGTATACCTGTCTCGAATGAAAGCCTTCTAAGAATGTGGGATTGGGCAATATTTTCTCTAAAATCATCTGTTACAGGTATCCATGTGAATGTTTTGACAACACGAGCCCTTCCTGTTGTGATGTCTATAGATTCTATCTCATTTACAGATTTCACCCTTCTTGCTGATTTACCTTTCTCGACAGCATGCGTCATTACAATTACAACATCTAATGCCTCGATTAATGATGGGCTTAACTCGATTGGTGGTGTTTCGAGTCTTTTTATCATATCTTCAACAGAACCAGAATGTATTGTTCCCATGCTTGGATTTCCTGATGCCATACCTTGGAAGAGCACGTATGCCTCCTTTCCTCTTACTTCACCAACAATCGTATAATCAGGTTTCATTCTGAATGATTCTTTTAATAGGTCAAAAAGTTCAATCTCACCGTATTTTTTACCTTCTGGTCCTGGTATTCCAAAACCTACACGCGTTGCTGCAGGAATCCAATTTTTGTGTGGTATATTTATCTCTCTCGTCTCCTCTATCGAGACTATCTTTCTTTCCTCTGGCACAAACATTGTGAGAGAATTTAAAAATGTTGTCTTTCCTGTTGCAACAGCACCGCATACCATAATTGATGCAGAATGCTCAATAAGAAACCAAAGATATGCAAATAGAAGGCTGTCTGCAGTTTTAAATTCCATCAAATCTATTGGAGAAAATGGTATTTTTCTAAACTTTCTTATTGAAAATGTGGGCCCTTTTGTTGTGACATCTTTTGCAAGCGTTGCCTGGACCCTGCTGCCATCAGGTAATGTACCATCGAGGAGTGGCTCGGCGTATGTAACATACCTACCACAACGCTCTGCAAGCTTGACAACAAAATTATTTAGCTGTTCAAAGTCATTATAGACTATATTCGTCTCAAGCGAACCGAACTTTCTATGCACAATATAGATTGGTACTTCGGTTCCTGTACAACCTATATCTTCTATATACGGGTCATGCATCAAAACTTCTATTTCATTTAAACCATAGAAGTTTCTCCATATATAATACATAAATTTGAGCCATACCTTTGCACTCAATTTTATCTTGAGTTCTACCAATACCTCTTTAAATTTTCTTTCTATATAATCAATCAGTTTTTCTTTGTCAATAACATCCATTGATGTGTCTATCTTTTCTGATAGTGCTTTTGATAATTGTATAAAGAGTTTTTTTTCAGATTCTGTCAGCTCGGGCTCAATAACATGATATTTTAACTTTTTATCTTTTTCGTCCCATAATATGCGAACACTTGCCCACGGCTCGAGTAGCGGATAGGTTATATCAACCTTTTTCTCATCTTTTATTTCAGGTATGATTATAAAATGCCTTGGCTCCCTTATTCTAAACCTTGGATATACCTTTTCTGGTTTTATGAGCTTCCTTCTCAAAAGACCTCTTAGCTGTATCATTTCTTTATGAATGCTTCTTCTTCAGGTAAAATCCTTATACCATTTTTATCTATATGATAGGGGTGCATTTTTTGTGAATGCGGTGAGCCTCTCATCTTCCATACTTGAATTGCCCTCAAAAACTGTGATTCAACCCTTTCATAGTAAAAAACGATCACAGAATCGGCAACGAACTCCTCGACACCATACCTTGAAAGACCAGGACTACCAGGCACAATCTCAGAAACAATAAGCGCAGTGCAGCCAAGACGGCGAAGCAATAATGATATATCAAATATCATCCTTCTCAGTTCTGCTCTATCCTTGACATACAGGCCTAATGCTGAGATTGAATCTATCGCAACTCTTGTTGCACCAATCTCCTTTATCGTTGATTCGAGTATGTCTATCACATCCTCTATCCGATAAGGATCATAACGCATGATAGCTATCTTTCTTTTTTTCTCAAGTGCATTGAAATCCCATCCAAAAACAGAGGCATTCTGTCTTATGTATTCTGCTGGTTCTTCGAATGAAAGATAAACACCTGGTTCATTGCCCTTTGCACCAAAATTCAAATATTGCATACAAAATATGGTTTTTCCAGTCCCTGAAGTACCTGTAATGAGCAAAAGCTGGTTCTTTGGTATACCTCCCCCCACCAACTCATCAAAACCTGGTATACCTGACTTTATTCTTTGCATGTATAATATTAATTCGATTTCATATTTATGGATATGGACAAAGAAGAACTAAAGCTACTGTTACAGGAACTCGAAAAGATTAGAGGCAGGCATACCGAACTTGTTTCTGTATATGTACCTGCAGGTTATAATATCCTTAAAGTTGCTGAACAGATAAGAAGCGAGCAATCTACTGCACAAAACATAAAATCAAAAACTGTTAGAAAGAATGTACTTGCTGCACTTGAAAAAATATCAGGTCATCTAAGATATTATAAAGAGACACCACCCAATGGCCTCGTAATATTTTGTGGAAATATCTCTGAAAGAGAAGGTGTGGCAGACATCAGGCTATGGGCAATCGAGCCATTCGAACCGATAGGAGTAAGGCTTTATCGTTGTGATCAGATATTCATTCTTGATCCGCTAAAGGACCTTGTGAGAGAAACAGAGATCTATGGTCTGATTGTACTTGATAAATCAGAGGCTGACATCGGGTTATTAAAAGGAAAGGTTGTACAGAAAATCAAACATCTGGATTCGATCGTTCCTGGAAAGACAAAGGCAGGTGGATGGTCTCAACAAAGATATGCAAGGGTCAGAGAAGCGCTGCTAAATGACTTTCTCAAAAAGGTTGGAGAGATTGCAAGTGCGCAGTTTAGAGGTATGCGTGATCTAAAAGGGCTCATTATTGGTGGACCAGGACCAATAAAGGAACAGTTCTTTGATGGTGATTACCTTGCCTATGATATCAAACAAAAGGTGCTTGGTGTTGTCAACACATCATATACAGGTGAGTATGGGCTTAATGAACTTGTTGAAAGGTCAGAGGAGATACTCGCTGAGGCAGCAGTGATGAAAGAAAAGAGGATTCTTGAGAGGTTTTTTGATGAGCTTGCAAAAGGTGGGGAAAAGATTGTATATGGGCTAAAAGAAACTGTGTCAGCACTTAAGATGGGCAATATTGAACTGCTTCTCATTTCAGAAGGCTTTGATTTGATAGAAGTGGATGCAAAATGCACATGTGGTTGGGCAGGAAAGATTATTGTAAAGAAAGGTGAAGTGATAAAATGTCCAAAATGCAGTGCTATAATAGAAAAATATGATATATTCGATGTGAAAGAGAATGTGATAAAGCTTGCAAAAGAAATGGGAAGCCAGATTGAATGGATATCTACACAAACCCCACGTGGTCAACAGTTTAAGGAGTTGGGAGGGATTGGCGGTATCCTGAGATATAAGTTAGGATAGCTTTTTGATCTCCTCTTCCAAATCCTTTTTCAACTCGGCTGATCTGTCCTCTTTACTGAAATAATCTATTCTTGCTGCTAAGCTAAGCTTTGCAGCTAAAAGTCGTGCAACCTTCCCTCTATTTTCTGGTTTTGCATGTTGAACAAATGGATGGAGAAATATTATACCATACTTTGGTACTTTTGCCTTCTCTTTTAGATGTCTGAACAATGCCTTCTCTGCACCAAGCAGTTGTATTGTGGATGCAGGCATCTTTGCCAGTTTTTCAAGGCTACCTGCATGTTCAAGTAGCTTTGCTGCAATGAATGCGCCTGCAATCCCATACAAATTTGGCATCGTCTCTTTGCATATCTTCTCAAGATATTTGAAAAGCGCCTTTCTTTGTTCAAATATCTGAGCTAACATACCTGCCCATGCCCTTGCCGTTTCCACATCTTGTGGACTAAATTCCATGCCTGCTGAAGTGCTTGCAAGGTTCTCAAAACCTTTTATTTTATCCCTGCTCCCTCCTTCTGCAACGAGCTGAACAAACCTTTCATTGTCTGTCACAACTTTTGTTAATTCTGGAAAGTGAAGGCCATACCATTCCCTGAATCTCTCAACAAATGAGTTTAGGTTTTTGTCAATTTGTTCTATCATCCCAACAACAGGCTTTGCGATATTTTCTTTCCTTCCTTGTCTTAGCTTTTGTTTTACAGACAAAATACCTGCCTCATTCAGCATGATGTTTATCTCTAAATCGCTCTTTGCGAGCCCTGCTTTGATAATAGCATTTCTAAGACCTTTTCTAAGAAAAGTATTATCTTCAATTATATCTTTAAATCTCTTTTTTATTTTTTCATCCTTTGAATAGCCCAAAAACCTGCCCTGCTCATCAAAAACAAAAAAACCGAGAGGGCATTTTGCAAGGTACACTGCCATTTTTATTTAATGAATTACTGCACTTTAAATGAATATCCTCATCACAGGCAGGCCTGGATGTGGAAAATCAAGATTGCTTCAAGAGATAGTTAAAGAGCTGAACCTAAAGGTTGGTGGTATAGTCACACCTGAGATAAGAAAGAGGGGAGAGAGGATTGGTTTTGAGATTGTTGACATTGCAACAGGAAAGAGACAGCTCATGGCAGGGATTGGTATAAAAGGGCCAAAGGTATCAAAATATGGTGTTAATATCTCAGCCATAGAATTTGGCATAAAAGCCATAGAAAGGGCAATAAAAGAAGCAGAGCTAATAGTGATAGATGAGATTGGAAAGATGGAGCTATGTCATCCAGATTTTGATGCGGCTGTTAGGAAGGCGTTTCTATGTGGCAAACCTGTGCTTGCATGTGTACAGTTAAAATTGATTGACAAT
>JAVZYR010000007.1:0-23684 GCA_038999435.1 Candidatus Aenigmatarchaeota archaeon
TGAGAGGTTTTATAGTTAAATCAGGATTTAAGTTTGGCTCCCATTTTAGAATATATTTTCAAGGTGTTTCTCCTCTTAGCGAAAAAGGATATGTGCATTCAAAGCATGTTCTACACGTCTTTCCAAAGGAACAGAAGCTGCTCGTCTCTGAATGGGCCCGTGTTGTGCGCGTAGCCCATTCTGTGAAAAAAACTTTCATACTTGGTATACCAGAGCTTCGGCAGAAGGATTATATAAAATGGAGGGAGGATTTTGTTGCATGGAGAAGAAAAAAGGGCCCTGGTGGGCTTGTACGTGAAACACCAGATATAGATCCTGCAAGATATCTTCTTATAGCACTATCTGAAGATGAACATATAGGTGGCATAGAACTTGCATCACTCCTAAATTATGCAAATGAAAAGGGTCTTGAGCTCATACTTTCAATAACAGATTCTGAAACAGCAATTACATATTATGTTTTAAAGCGCATAATCCTTCCCGGTTCAAAGTATGAATATTATGAGATTGAATGGATGAAGCCATAGCTGTATGGAAAAGTTCTATCTCCTGGATGTAGATTGGACCCTTGATGGCGATGAGCCTGTTATCAGGCTGTGGGGTAAAACAAAAAACGAAAAAACCATAGTTGTGTTTGACAGGTCGTTTAGAGATTATTTTTACGTTGAGCCAAAACACAGCCTTTCTGAACAGGAGGTAAAGGATTTGGCTGAAAGGATATCCAAGATACAAATTGAAGGTAAAAAACCAGAAAAAACAGAGATCTTGGATATGAAATTGCTTGGAAAGCCAATAAGGGTCATAAAGGTGATTACAAAAAATCCTCATGATGTGCAAAAAATAAGAGACATCGTCAAAGAATGGGAAGATGTCAGAGAAGAATATGAATATGCAATGACTCTACATAGGAAATATCTGATTGTTAAAGGTTTTATCCCTCTTCGATGGTTTGCTGTAGATGGCGAAAAAGTTGAAACAAATCTGAATGTTGATGCTGCTATAAATGCAAAAAGGATTGAAATGCTTGAGGAAGAGGAACAACCAAAGTTAAAAATACTCGCATTTGATATAGAAATGACAGAAGAAAATGGGGAGGAAAAAATAATCATGATTTCTATAATGGACAATGCAGGCTATGAGGTTGTACTAACATATAGACCAGTAAAGGCAAGAGGTGTTGAGGTGCTATCTGATGAGAAGTTGCTAATAGAGAGATTTTTACATATTGTGTATGAAAGAAACCCTGATATCATTTGCGGCTATAATACAGATAGATTTGACTTTCCAAAACTTGTTGAAAGGGCAGAAAGGTATAAGATTCCACTAAAACTTGGCCGAGACAACACACAACTTATATTTAGAAGACGAGGAAAAATAAGTACTGCACAAATTAAGGGTAGAGTACATATAGACCTCTATGATTTTGTAGAACATATACTTTCTCAGACCCTTATATCAGAAGTGCTTACCCTTGATAAGGTAGCGCAGGAACTACTTGGGGTAGGGAAAAAACCTATGAAATGGAAGGAGATAAGCGAAGCATGGAAAAGTAAGGAAGGTGTTGAAAAACTCATTAAATATTGTAGATGGGATTCTGAACTCACACTTGACTTGGCTGATTATCTTTTGCCGCAGATAGCCGAGCTTTGTAAGATAACTGGCCAAACACTTTTTGATGTCTCACGCATGACCTATTCACAGATGGTTGAATGGTTACTTATAAGGAAGGCATATGAAAAAGGTGAGATTGCATGTAACAGACCAAAGGCTGAAGAAATTGAAAAAAGAAAGAAGGCTGAGCCATATGCAGGTGCCTATGTGCATATGCCAAAGGAAGGTGTACATGAAAATATCGCCCTTTTTGATTTTAGAAGCCTTTATCCCTCTATAATTGTTTCCCACAACATCTCTCCTGAAACATTGGATTGTGAACATCCAATGTGTAAAAAGAACACAGTTCCTGAGAACGGCCATTGGTTTTGTGTGCAAAAAACTGGATTTATTCCTGAAATACTCAATGACCTGATGAAAAAAAGAATTGACATAAATAAAAAGCTTTTGAAAACAAATAAACGTTCTGTTCTTTATAGACAACTCTCAAACAGACAGTTTGGGCTCAAGATCCTCGCAAATGCATTCTATGGTTATTATGGTTATGCAGGTAGTAGATGGTATTCAAGGATATGCGCGCAATCCATAACTGCATGGGGCAGATATTATATAAGAAGCGTGATAAGAATGGTGGAATCGGAAAGATATGAGGTACTTTATGGCGATACAGATTCGCTATTCTTGAAAATAAAATCTGAAAGAGGGCTTAAAAGATTTCTTGAAAAAATAAATGCCACCCTGCCAGGTGTAATTAAGCTTGAATTAAAGGATGTCTACAAAAGAGGGATTTTCATCGAAGCAAAAACAGGTTTTGCAGCAAAGAAAAAATATGCACTGCTTGACAAAAAAGGTAGGCTTGTGATAAGAGGAATGGAAACAAGAAGGCGTGATTGGGCTAAGATTGCAAAGGATACACAAGAGGCTGTTTTAGAAGCAATATTAAAACATAACTCTGTTAAAAAGGCAATTGAAGCTGTTAGAGAAAGGATAAATGCGCTTAGAAAAGGCAAAATAAAATTTGATGATATTATTATATACACACAACTCACAAAACCATTAAACCAATACGAGCAGATAGGCCCCCATGTAAAGGCTGCACAGAAAGCACTTGAACGTGGGAGACCTGTTGGCGAAGGCTCTGTAATATTATATGTGATAACAAAGGGCCCGGGTTCAATATCTGATAAAGCTGAACCTGCAGAAGATGCAAAGGATTATGACCCTGAATATTACATCCATCACCAGGTTATACCTCCGGCACTAAGAATCTTGGCAAGTTTTGGTGTAACAGAAGAGGATTTATTAAAAGAACGAAAAGAGGACCAAGAGTCATTGGAGAGGTTTATAAAGAAAAAATAATTATGAAAAAAACTGTTCCTGGTGAGGGTCCGAAAGGCGCAAAAATAGTTTTTATAGGAGAGGCCCCAGGTAAAACTGAAATAAAACTTGGTAGACCTTTTGTAGGTAGGGCTGGCAAATTTCTTGATAAGGAGATGATAAGATTTGGTATAGACAGGAAAAAGGTCTATATTACAAACCTTGTCAAAGAGAGGGTCATTGGCCCTCCAAAAAAGACACAAATAAAGAGATGGTTGCCTGTTCTTGAAAAGGAGTTAGAGAAGATCAAACCAAAAATCATTGTGCTACTTGGCAGGACAGCAACAAAAAATGTGCCAAGAAGTATGGATGTTATTTATGTTGAATTACCACATCCTTCAGCAGCGATGAGATTCCCAAAACAAAAAGAAAAATTCAGGATGGGATTGAAAAACTTGAAAAAATTGCTATAATTTCTTTTTGTGGGCCCATACCTTGCCAAGCCTGAGCAGTGCAACTTCAAGCCGCACAAATTTCTCAGTATGCCTATCATATTTGTTCAAATCAATTTTGAGCCGTTTTGCTGCTAAGTTCACAAATGGTGAGAATTCAGGATCTGCCTTTGGTAGTATGTGGCGAAGTTCTCTGAGAAATATATTGACAGTAACAGGGCCAATACCGCGTATATCCATCAAAATCCTCTCTAAGTCCTTTGAATTTTTAGCATCTTTATAGATTTTTTCCAAAGGATAGTTTTTAAGCACATCCATCACCTCAAGTAGTTTATCAGCAGTTGAAAAATCGTAACGAACATAACCTCCTTCGTCCAGTATCTCAACTAATCGGTCCCAACCAGCAGATAATATTTTTTCAGGTGTTATCAGGCCTGCATCTGCAAATTTTTTATATGTTTTCTTTACTATGCTTTCACCTATTGGTTTTCCAAATAGCAGGGCTGCTAAAAACCATTTAAAAATCTCCGACCATTTTTTGGATTTTAAATCTATTCCAAGCTCTTCTGAATAAAGTTGACCAAATCTTTTAATCAGGACCTCAATATCATCTTTTTTCCTCATGCCCCACTTACAAGAACATCAAGAATAAAGGCCATACCAAAATAACCAGCAAATGCAACCAACGTGCATACAAATATCTTTCCTATCAAACACGCCAAAAAGAATTTTTTCAAATCATAGCCAATCACACCGCTTATAAGCCCTGCTACATCAGCAGGAAGGGGTGTTGCATTAAATATGACAATGACAAGAAATACACCCCAATGTTTTGCCCATCTCTCTGCCCTTTTAATCCATTTTTTATTTTTTAAAACCCTTTTTCCACCTCGGCCCAAAAAATATGTTGTAAGTTCCCCAAGAGCGCCACCGGTCCCAGCACATAAACCAACAAGCCACGGATTAAATATTGCACCAAAGGTAAATATAATGACAGTGGTTGGAAGTACAGGAAAGAAAACCGTTGATGTTCCAAAAAAAGATACTAAAAAAATACCAAGATACCCCCACGTAGCGCTTATGGAACTTGCCCAGGCTATGAATGAAGCGACAATCTCGTTAAAAGCCATATCTGATTAATTTATAATCTAATAAGTTATATGTTTTATAAAATTCTTGAATTTCAGATGGGTGCAAAAGAATTTAGGGATATCACACAAGATATAGCTGATATTGTTTCACATTCCGGAATAAAAAATGGATTGGTTTTGCTCTTTACACAAGGCTCAACTTCAGCATTAATTACAATAGAGAATGAACCAGGCCTGTTAAATGACTTCTCAAAAATATTAGATAAGATTGTTCCGAAAAATGCAAACTATGAGCACAACAAGATTGATAACAATGCCACATCTCATCTTTTATCAAGCATCTTAGGCTGCAGTTTAGCAATACCATTGGTAGAAGGGAAGCTTTTTCTTGGAACTTGGCAACAGATATTCTTGATAAATTGCGATTTAAGACCAAGAAAAAGAAAAATACTTATACAGATTATATTTTAATCCCTTCTCCGTATTTACCAATCACAGGTAATGGCTCCTTTTTGCCTGTTATAGCATTGTAAAGACCTATAACAAAAAGTATGAAAATCGCAATACTTCCAAGCACAAGTATAGCAAAACCCGCAACAGGTATCCATGAAAGCACCATTACAATTAATGAGCAGATGAAAAGCATAAGACCTTGTTTTGCATGATACATTGCATATTCGCTATCCTTTTTTAATAAGATTGTAAATATGAACAATATCCAAAGATACGATATCGCAGCCCAAAACTTGTCTTCTTCTACTTTAGAGGTTTTTGGCTTTTCTTCTTTTTTAACCATAATATAATTTATTTTATGGAATATAAAAATGTTTCAGAACAAGCATTAAGAGAGGCAGGAAAGATTATAATAAAAAATTTTCATAAAAATCTTAAAATCAAAACAAAAAGAAATTGGCAAGAACTTGTGACAAATATCGATTTGAAAGCAAATGATATTATAATCAGCCATATAAGAAAAAATTTCCCCGATCATGGAATTGTTTCTGAGGAGAGTGATAAAAAAGGTGGGGTGCGATACACATGGTTTATTGACCCATTGGATGGCACGACAAATTATGTGACTGGCATACCATTTTTCTGCACATCCCTCGCATTATTGGATGGAAAAAAACCTATCCTTGGTATGGTCTATAATCCGATAACAGATGAGATGTTTTGCGGTATTACGGGCAAAGGTGCATGGCTGAATGGTAAAAAAATAAAGGTATCAGAAAACAAAGATATAAAAGCAACATTAATAAATTACTGTCATACAAATAGAGCAAGAGATGTCAGGGTTATCTCAAAAATATTCTATCAAATGAAGATGGCTGGCCGTGATTTCAGGCGACTTGGCTCAGCCGGGCTCGATATATGCTGGGTTGCATGCGGTAGAAATGATGTATGGTTTCATACAAGCACAGAGAGGTTATGGGATATTCTGCCTGGTTATGTAATAGCAAAAGAGGCAGGGGCAAAAATAACCGATTGGCAAGGCAAGGAATGGCTCTTTGATAAATCAAAAAATATTCTGATTACAAATGGGAGATTACATGGTAAAATGTTAAAGATGTTATGCAAGCTGAAATATTAGAAAAATATAAAAGGGCAGGGGCAATTGCAGCAAAAGTGAAAAATGATGTTTTAGGTAGAATAAAAGTCGATATGAGCCTACTTGAACTTGCAAATTTTATAGAACAAAAAATAAGAGAGTATGGTGGCCAACCTGCATTCCCTGTGAATATATCGATTGATGATGTGGCTGCACATGATACGCCTGCATGGAATGATATGAGAAAAATACCTGAAAATGCATTGGTAAAGATAGACATTGGCGTGCACGTGGATGGATACATCGGTGATTTGGCATTCACATGGTGTTCAAAACCAAACCCTATAATCAATACTGCTGAAGATGTCTTGAATGCAGCAATATCAGTAATAAGGCCTGAGATTACAATATCAGATATTTCTGTTGTTATAGAAGAAAAAGCAAAAGAAAGTGGCTATGGTGTGATAACAAACCTCACAGGTCATGGTCTCGAGCAGTACGAATTTCATGCATCACCAAACATACCAAATGTAAAAAATGATATAGATTATAAGTTGAAAAAGGGTGATGTGATTGCACTAGAACCATTTTTAACAGAAAGCAATGGTTATGTTAAGGAATCGGGAAAGAGTGAAATTTTCAGATTTCTGCAAGACAGGCCTGTTAGGATGCTTGAAGCAAGAAAAATACTTCAGATGGCAAGAGAGACATGGCATGGCCTACCTTTTGCAAAAAGATGGCTTTCTTCCTTTTCGCCTTTGAAGATTGCACTTGCAATAAAACAACTTGAGGATGCAAATGCAATCGAGTCATTTCCAGTTTTAAAAGAAATAAGCGGAAAGCCAATCGCACAAGCAGAGCATACTATAGTTGTTCTTGAAAAACCTTTAGTCATAACATATGGATAAAGAAAAGATTGAAGAATTAAAAATACTTCTGAAAAAGATACCACATGGTAAAGTTTGTAGTTATAAGGAGATTGCCCGGGCCCTTGGAAATCCAAATGCTGCGAGGGCTGTTGGAAGAATGCTAAACAAAGTAGCAAAATTAGGACTACCTTGCCATCGTGTTGTGCATTGTGATGGTAGTATAGGCGGCTATGCATTTGGTAGAGATGAGAAAATTAGGAAGCTAAAAGCAGATGGTATTAGGGTCAAGAATGGAAAAATAGACAGGGCGTATTTCCATTATTTTAAAAACAATAATCTAATTCCTTCTTACAAGGATTCAGAATGATGTTGAAATTTGAAAATATCGCATCGCAGTTTGGACATATGAACACCTCTGGCTTCTTTTTCCATATTTTTCCAGATGTGCCGCAAACAGGGCATTTACCCACAAACATAAAAAAGATTTGATTTTTGAATTTAAATTATTAGATTCTTAATTTATTCACAATCTTTATCCCTTTTTCCTCTGCAACCTTTACAATCTCTGCCCTTTTCTTTTTACCAACAGAAGATGCAACCCGCACAATATGTCGCTTTGGGTCAAGAGATGCAAGCTCGCTTACATTAAAAACCCTGACCTCTTCGAGCCCGAGCCAGTTCTTGCCTTTAATTTCAGAAGGAGAACCATAACCAACCTTTACCCTTGCGCCATAGCTTCTTATCCCCTTTGCAAGCTTTGAATCAAGGCCCTTTGGTTTTCTCCAACAAAGCCTTAGCTTCTTTCTTTTCCACCATTCTTGCCTTTTGAAGGCTGGCTTCTTTCTTTTTTTCATATCATTCCTCTATTGGCTTTGGTTTTTGTGTAATCCATATACCATCTGAAAATATCCTTTTGTCCCTATTTTTGACCCTTGCTGTGAGCTCGATATTCGCAGCCATTTGACCAACTGCCTCTTTATCAACCCCTTTTATAATGATATCAGCGCCCTTTACATCTACACTAACACCATCCAAAAGTCGTGTTAGCCTTGGGCTTCTTTCTCCCATGAAATTATGTATCTTCACATTTTTGTCTTCAACACTAACTTTTATAGGAAAGTGTGAATAAACAACCTTCATGCTTGCCTGCCATCCTTTTTGAACCCCTATAAACATGTTTTTTATATGCGCAGCCCATGCACCGAATACAGCTTTTGCTTTTCTTCTTTCACTGGCACATTTTAGAATAATCTTACCTTCGCTTATTTCAAGCTGCACATCCAAACTTTCCATTCTTTTTTTCAACTCCCCTTTCGGTCCTGTTATGCTTAGAATCCCATCTGCATATCTTGCCTGAATACCTGCTGGGATTGCAATCTCCTTTTGCATAAATTATTTTTGTTACATGTTTTTAAAGTAATTGCAAATTAGCCAAATATCTTTAAAGCAAACAAAGTAACTGCAACCAGTATAGTTATTGCTATAACGACCCAGAGTGCTGTCTTGCTTGATGCAAAACCGAAGGGTATTGGACCTATAAAACCACCAAACCCCCATTCTACTTTTTCAGGTTTTGCAGCAAATAGTAAAATCAAAAAACCAATAACGATGAGTAATATGCCAATGAATGCTATATCCATATCCATTTTTAATGTTTTCTGCTATCTTTTATATGTTATGAAAGTTGAACTACATTGTCATTCGATATATTCAAAAGGCAAGAGCATAAGATGGGAAGCTACTTCAAAGCCAGAGGAAATAATTAAAAAAGCAAAAAATATAGGCCTCGATGCTATTGCCCTAACAGACCATAATACAACCAAAGGATGGGCCCGTGCATCTGCCGAAGCAAAAAGGGCTGAAATTCTATTCATTCCAGGTGAGGAGATAGACACAAAAGAAGGGCATATTATAGCGCTAGATATAAACGAATTCATAAAGCCAAACATGACATTACAGGAAACGCTTGATGAGATAAAGGCACAGGGCGGTATTTCAGTAGCACCACATCCATTTGATGTAAGGCGCGAGGGTATTGGCAGATGGATAAAGCAAGTAGATGTTGTGGAGGGCATGAATGCTATGTGCCTTGACAGGATAAGCAATTGGTGGGCATGCACTCAGGCAAAAAAAATAGGAAAACCAATTGTATGCGGCTCTGATGCACATACAAGCGATATGCTTGGTTCGGCAAGGAACATCATTACTGCGTTTGATTATGAAGGCATTATAAGGGCCATAAAATATGGTGCTGTGTACATTGATTTTGAATACATCCATCCATCGCATATCGTAAGATGGACCAGAGAAAGATTTGCCCGATCTTATTTCCAGCTTATACAGAGGATGGCAGGCTATTCAAGGCCAAAAAGGATCATCGCATCGCTTCTTTTGAAAAGATTTATCATGTCTGATAGCAAGGTATGGTATGTGTTGGCAAGGATTGGAGAAGGGATATCCATATGCTATTCTGGGCTTAGATTTGCCTCCAAACGCTAAAATTTAGGTAATTAATTACATTATTAATTATTGCGGGGGTGCCCGAGCGGTCAAAGAAATCCTGACCATAGGGGCTAGCTTGAGGGGCTAGTGCCAGTAGTGGCTACCAGGGTTCGAATGAGCCCTTTCTTTCAAGAAGAAAGCGCTCGCGGAAAGAAGGAGCTAACGCTTCCGATTTCAGAGCCCTTTCTTTCAAGAAGAAAGCGCTTGCGGGCACGCTTCTCCTTAAAATAGCTTGAAAATCCCTGCCCCCGCATTTTAACTATTTTTTAGTAACAACTAACGAAAGCTTTAAATACTTTTCCTTCCATTATATTAATAGATATGTCACTATTTTAAGGTGACAAATATGGTGAGTAATATGAATATATATGAGATGATAAGAAGAGAAATAGAGAATGGAAATATTTACAATAAAATAGCTTCAATTATGCCGCGTCTTTCTAAGAGCGAAAGAATGCTAATGGAATATTATCTAAAGAATGTTTATGAACTGTCTTCCATAGGAGAAATAGGTTCACAGGCATACTTTATCGCAATGACACCAGCAATAAAATCAATATTCAAAAGATATGGTATTTTCAATAAAAGCTAAGCCTTTCTAAGGCTTTGCCTCACCCTTGCCTAAATCCTTCTCAAGCCGTTCTATGTCCTTTTTGATAGCCTCAAGATGTGCTAAAATACGCTCCTTTTCCTCACCAAACCGCTCAAGCCGGCGATATATATCTGTTGCCCTATCAAAATCGTATCGCGTTATGCTGACATATGGGACTTTGTTCATTTCCCTTGCAACAGCCTCGCATAGACTACCAAGCCATTTATTCATAGCAATCTTGACCTCTTTTTTTATGATTTTTTCCTTGTCAAGATTTGCCCTCATCAGCCTCACAACAGCAGCATTAGGAAATGGTAACTTCTCCTCTTCTTCAGCAGGTATCTCTTCTTCCCTTGCCTCTGCAACCTCATTTTCAGCCATGTCTAATATTATTTAGATGCATATATAAATTGATAATGGATGCATACACAATCTCGGTTATTGTATTTGTTGCTATACTTGCGATCCTCATATGGTTTGACAGAAAAAATTTCAGAAGAGACTTTATACTGCTAACTAGAAGGACAAAAAGGGGCAAGAATTTTATAATCAGGAAAGGTAGGCAATGGCCAAGATTTTACAAATGGGTAGGCAATATTGCAATAGTTATTTGCTTCCTTGCATCAATTTGGATATTTTACCAGCTTCTATCGATTACATTTAAAAATTTGATAAGCACTGAAGCGATTCCAGCAGCTGGATTTCTTTTTCCAAGCCCTACATCAGAGGTGTTGATAGGGCCTGGTTATTTTGCAATACCATTCTGGTATTGGATAATTTCAATTGCCATTCTTGCATTATTTCACGAGCTTTCCCATGGGTTTATGGCTGCAAGAGAAAGGATAAGGATAAAATCGCTTGGCTGGGGTTTTTTGGCTATCATCCCTCTTGCATTCGTTGAAATAGATGAAAATCAGGCAAAGAAAAAACCTGCCACTGCACAGCTGAGGGTTTTTTCAGCAGGTAGCTTCGCAAACTTCATTTTAGCTGCCATATGTTTTGTTATTTTATCTGGCCTCGTCTATGCATGTTTTCAACCAACAGGTGTTGGTTTTTATAACTGGCCTGCTGTAAGCGTGGAGCAAAAAGATATAATAAGGATAGCAAATGTGACAAACATCTCAGACCTTGTATCCTTTGATCCAAATGAAATCGTGGTTGTTGAGACAAAAAAGGGTACATATTATAGCAGGGTTGGCATGTTGCTAAATCAAAGCACAAAAAATGACATCATCCTTTACGAAGATTGGCCTGCATTTAGGACAAATCTAACAGGAATGATAAAAAGGATAGAAAACTGGAGCATAACTAATGTTGATAACCTCAAATCCGCACTTGAGCGCATAGGGCCTGAAAAAGAGATAGAAATAGAGACAGAAAATGGGACATATCTGCTCAAAACTGCAGAAGAGCCAACGCCAAAATTTGAACCAAATCTCGATTTGGCAGTTTTGCTTTTTGCAGAGCATATCTTACCAGGTATATCGGATTTATTTCTTAGTGAAAAATCATGGGCTGAGGTTAAACAAAAAGAAGCATTCTGGTCATGGGCCCGGGAATCATCTCCTTTTATTACAAAAAGGGCAGAAGAGAAGATTGCATTGCTTGATGAAAAGGCATCAAGGCTTCCAAAGTCAGGATTTATAGGTATTTCAGGTATTTATCAAGGTTTGGATTTGAAAGCACCTCTTAAGCCTTATAAAGAATTTTTGGATTTTTTACAAGGCCTTCTGTTCTGGATGTTTTTAATAAACCTTGGTGTTGGTGCGTTTAATCTTTTGCCAATTAGAGGGCTTGATGGCGGACGTATGTGGGAGATTTTGCTGAAAAGGAAATGGGCTATAGATTGCTTAAGCACAATAACGCTTTTTATAATACTTGTAAACTTTGTATTTTTAATTTCGTAGAATATATTGATGAAAGGAAACATGCATCTCTCTTCCAACTTTTGTAAAAATATTTTCGGTATTTTTAATAAAAGATAATTTATATATAATCCTTTAAATTAATTTTATGCCAAACTTCAAGCTTGTGATTGCTGACCCAAAGACAAGGAAAGCATACCAGATGGAAGTTGAACAAGGAAAGTCAGGGCTTTTAGGTAAAAAGATAGGTGATGTGATAAAGGCAGATATCCTAGGACTCCCTGGCTATGAGCTTGAGATAACAGGTGGTTCTGACAAAGATGGCTTTCCTATGCGTAGAGATGTAGCTGGACCTGGAAGAAAGAGGATTGTACTTGCCTATCCGCCTGGATTTCATCCAAAATACAAGGGACAAAGAAAAAGGAAATCTGTGCGTGGAAACACAATCTCCACTGATATTGTTCAGATAAATCTTAAAGTTACAGGTTATGGCCAAAAACCATTAGATGAGATTTTTGGCAAAAAAACAGAAACAACAGAACCTTCAGAAGCAAAAACAGAAACAAAGGAAAAAGTAAAAGAAGAGAAACCAAAAGAAACTGAAAAGAAATCAGAAGCCAAGAAAAAGTAAGCTTGAATAAATATGGAAACCAGAAAGCGCTCAGTTTTGAAAGCTGTTACATATAGGATATTGGCTACATTTATTCTTGGAATAATATCATGGTACTATACAAAAGAACCTTTTATAACCTCTAAAATAACGATTACTTTTACGATAATTGCAATAATTGTTTTTTATGTTAATGAGAGGGTTTGGAACAAAATAAATTGGGGAAGGAAAAAATAAAAATTAAAACCTAATTTCTTGTGTGCCTACTTGGCCAACAAAAACCCCACCAAACGCATTTGTGACCACTAGATTTTATACAACACGACTTACATATCATCACCAAATCTTTCTCACATTTCCTTGTACATCCTTTTTTTCCACACTTCTCACATGTCATGAATGAAATTGCATGCAATCCCTTTTTAATCTAAGTTGCACATTTCCCACAAAAAAAGTCAAACTTTAAAAATGTTTTAGCTAATAAAGCATTTATGAAAGATATTTTTGTTTTAGGCATAAATGGTTCTCCTCATAAAGATGGGAGTACAGCCAAACTATTAAAAAAATTTCTCAAGAGTGTGGAAAAATATGGAGGCCAAACAGAGCTTGTGAATTTGGCAGAATATGATATTAGGCCGTGCCTGGGCTGTTATAGCAGAAATCCTAAATTATGCAAATATCCATGTAATATAAAGGATGATATGCAAAAAATCTACCCATTATTGGTAAAGTCTGATGCAATTGCTTTTGGAACGCCAATATATTGGTTTAACATGAGCGGGTTAATGAAAAATTTTATAGACAGATTAACCTGTTTTGCTCCAAAAGGCTACATGCTTGAGGGAAAGGTCGGAATCTTTTTCGCTGTATCAAAAGAAAATGAAGGAGGAAGACTGAATGCAACTTTATCTATGGCGTATGCCATGAATCATTTAGGCCTTTGGATACCACCATATGGACTGATGTTTTATCCTGCAAAAGAAAAAATCGTTAAAAATGGAAAAATAGTATGGGATAATTGGGTTTTTAGTGATGCATCAAAAATAAGCAAAAATATTGTTCATTTATGTAGATTTTTGAAAAAAAGTTAATTTTGGTAAAAATCAAAAGATTATTTTTAAAAACAAAATATTAAAAGGTGGAAGGATGCTAAAAGAATATGTTGACTTAGAATATAAACCGGCAAAAAATGATCTGATTTGTGAATATCGCGTTGAACCGGCAAAAGGTATTTCATTAGAAGAGGCAGCAACACATATAGCAGGGGAAAGTTCGATTGATACATGGTCAGATATTTTGACATTGTCACCTGAAATTGCAAAAAGGCTTAAGCCACATGTTTTTTTTATTGACAAAAAAAGATATGCAATCAAAATTGCTTACAATATAGAGCTGTTTGAGGCAAATTCTATACCACAGTTGCTCAGTAGTATAGCAGGAAATATCTTCAGTATGAAGATGATAGAAAACCTCAGGCTTCAAGATGTTATGCTTCCAAAAGATATCATCAAACAATTTAAAGGACCTAAATTTGGCATAGACGGTGTTAGAAAAATTTTAAAGGTTAGAGACAGGCCCCTTGTTGGAACTATAGTAAAACCAAAACTTGGCCTTGATACAGAAAGGCATGCAAAGGTTGCATACAATGCATGGGTTGGTGGATGCGATCTCGTTAAGGACGATGAAAACTTGACGAACCAAACATTTAATCCATTTGAAAAAAGGGCAAGGCTGACATTAAAAGCAAGAGAAAAGGCTGAAAAGGAAACAGGGGAGAGAAAGGTTTATATGTGTAACATTACTGCACCAACATGTCAAGAGATGATAAGGCGAGCAAAATTTATAAAGGATTTAGGTGGTGAGTACATCATGATAGACATCATACCCACAGGATGGACCGCGCTACAAACACTAAGGGAAGCCAATGAAGAACTTGACCTAGTAATGCACGCACATCGATGCATGCATTCTGCTTTAACAAGAAATCCACGACATGGTGTAAGCATGCTTATGATTGCTAAGCTTACAAGACTTATAGGTCTTGATCAATTGCACATTGGCACGGTTACAGGAAAGATGCATGGTGGAAGGGAAGAGGTATTGGCTATCAGAAATGAGTGTATATCTCAGCATGTAAAAGAAAATTATAACACCTCTGTCCTTGAGCAGGATTGGGCCAGTATAAAACCTGTATTTCCTGTTGCATCTGGTGGTCTTCAGCCAACGATGATACCTGAACTTTTCAAAATATTTGGAAAGGATGTGATAATGCAATTTGGCGGTGGCATACATGCACATCCATTTGGCACACAAGCCGGTGCAACTGCATGCAGGCAGGCACTGGATGCCGTGTTACAAGGTATGGACCTGCGTGAGGCAGCAAAAAAACAAAAAGAGTTAGCAGAGGCAATCAAAAAATGGGGTATTCATAAGAGCTTACACCCTGAACATTCACATACTGCAGGAGACTGAAGCAAATCTGTTTGACTTTTATTTTCTAGAAACAGACCATAGCATATTAAAATAATTTTTATAACTTTTATTTATCCCTCTACTTTCTATTAAAATTGCAAATGGGATTCTGTCCCATAAAATTATAGCTGCCTTATCATCAAAAATCCATGTAGTAGCAGGACTTTCAAATTCTTTTGAAATGTACTTTATATCAACATATTTTAGTTTTTCTCTCTTTCCCTTTAATTTTTCATTATAAATTATCTTGACCTTTATCCTCAATTTTTCTCTTTTTTTATTCCATTGTTCCCAATATGAACCAAACATCTCTTTAAATTTCCCTTCTGCACCATAAATTAAAAGTTCTCCTTTTTGTTTTAAAACAGATTCTAATATAGATTTTATTCCCTTTTTTCCATGATAAATAGAAGCTAATTGTTTTTCTTTTTCCTTTTCTTTTAAAGCAATCAATTCAGGAAGTAATTTTTTTGCTATTTCTTCTTTTTTATTTAGCTCATTCTTTTGCTCTTCAAGAAAATCTATAAATTTTTCTGGAGAAGCTGCATTAAAATATCTTCTATTTGCTTGAATTACATAAGAAACAAATCCCTTTTCCATCAATCTTTCTAAGTTATCATATATTATCTGTTTATGCAATTTTGTTTTTTTGATCAAATCTGTAATAGAAGCTAGTCCTAGTTCTAATAAAGCTAGGTAAATTTTAGACTCATTTCTTGTTAACCCTATTTTTTCTAAATCTTCATTTTCCATATTATCTTACGATATGTGTTATTTATAAATTTTTCTAAAAGTCGTCATATTTATGTCGCCTTAAATTTAAATATATTCTAAATATATTTTCTCATTAGTGGGTGATAAAAATGGCAATCAAAAACATAACACTGGTTGAAATTCAAGGAGAGTTAAATAAACCCAGACTTTTTGCTAGACACAGCACTTTTGATCCTATTGGCCTAGAATATGTTGGAGCAGTGTTAGAAGAAAAAGGCTATGATGTAAAAATAATAAGGCAAGAAAACGAGACTTCACAAAAAATTTTAGAAAAAATTCTCAGCACAAAACCAGATATTGTCGGATTTTCAACATATACTTTTAATTTTCCTTATTCAAAGAGTCTAGCCAGGATGATAAAAACAACCAATCCACAGATTTATACTGTGTTTGGTAATATACATATAAGTTCTATGCCTGAAGATATAGACGATACAGCTATTGATTTTGGCATAGCTGGTGAGGGAGAGTATGCCTTTAGAGACCTCGTAAAAGCCCTTGATAAAGGTAATGATGTAAAAAATCTTGAAAGCTTAATTTATTGGGATAATGGGATAAAAATAAATCCTCGTAAGCCTAGAATAGAAAATCTTGACGAACTACCTTTTCCATTAAGAACAAAGGAAATTCTTGAAAAAAATCAAATTTTGCTTATGTATCCTTCAAAAGATCAAAAAGTTGCTACAATGGTATATTCCAGAGGCTGTCCTTATAGCTGCCCATTTTGTTCTTCAAGATATATATGGGGACAAGCTGTAAGATGGCGTTCTGCAAAAAATGTTGTTGATGAAATTGAATTTTTGCAGAAAAGATATGATATTAACACGATTTTCTTTGCAGATTTAAATTTTAATTCAAACAGGGAAAAGGTAATTGAACTTTGTGATGAAATAATAAAAAGGAATATTGATATTTCTTGGTATCCCATGTTAAGGCTAACAACACCGGTTGGCAAACCTATGTTGGACAAAGAGCTTCTAGAAAAGATGTATGCAGCTGGTTGCAAAAAAGTTTCTTTTGGCATCGAAACTTTTAATGAAAATATTTTGCAGGAATATAATAAAAAAATATCCTTGAATATTTTAAAAGAGACATTAAAAACAACACATCAGCTTGGTTTTTTCAACAAAGGTTTCTTCATGATTGGCCATCCAACTGAGGATACAAAAGAAACTTTAGAAGAAACAAAAAGGATTTTACTTGAGCTCCTTTTTGATGAGATAAGATTTGCTTTCTTAACCCCTTTTCCTGAGACAGAAATTTACAAAAAATATCAGGACAGGATTGTTACAAAGGATTGGACAAGATATACAAGCGATGAGCCAATAATCCAGCTTGATCATCTAAATAGGGAGGAAATAATAGAAAAAAGAAAAGATATTGTTAAATCATTCTATGAAAGCCCGCAATATGCTAAAATGGTCAGCTCAAAGATAAGGTTGTATCCTCATCTAAAAGATTCCTATGATGAATTTTTTGATTTTTTGGCATATGAAGGGATTAATGTTAGTTTGTAAAATGAAAACCGCAATAGCATTTGTTGAAATCGGGAAATATGCTGTAGGCAAATTAGCTTCACATTCAGAAATAGAGCCATTTGCAATAGAATACATTGGCGCTGCGGTAGAAAAAGCAGGCTATGATGTTGAGTTATTTCAGCAAAGGAATCAAAATATAGATCAATTGGTAGAAGAGATTCTGCGGACAAATCCACAAATTGTGGGCGTTTCCTGCTACACCTATAAATTTCCAGATGCCTTAAAGCTTGCCAAAAATATAAAATCAAGGAATCCTGATATAATCACAATTCTAGGGGGTTATCATGCAACAGGAATGCCTACAAACATTCAATATGGCAACTTTGATTTTTTTGTTATTGGAGAGGGCGAGGAAACCATTGTTGAATTGCTGGAAAATATTAATAGGCCTGAAATTGTAAGAGGCATTGCCTATCTTAAAAATGGTGAAGTTAAAATCAATCCAAGAAGAGAAAGGCTTGATTTCTCTAAGTTGCCTTGGCCACTGCGCAAAAAGGAATTTTTGGAAGATACTGCCATAAAAGGGATAGTTGATAAAGAAAAAATTGCGCAAATTTCCTATTCAAGAGGGTGCCCTTCTGAATGCACTTTTTGCTGCTCTCCGGAGATGTGGCAAAATGCTGTCAAATTCAGAAATGCAGAAGATGTTGTCTCGGAGATGAAAGAGATATCTAAGAATTATGGTGTCAATTATTTTTTCTTTGCAGATCTCACATTTAATGCATCAACAAAAAGGCTTTTTGAGCTGACAGAATTATTGAAAAAGGAGGATTTTGAATGGTGTTGCATGCCAAGCCTCGAGAGAGACAATCTGGATGAATTTATGGTGCAGAATATGGCAGAAGCTGGCTGCAGAAGGATGATGCTTGGTGTGGAGTCAATTAATACAGAAGTACTACATTTTCTTGGGAAAAGGGCAATTTTTGAGAGAAACTTAAGATTTGATGAGATATATAAGGTATTTAGATTGTGTGACAAGTATGGAATTGTAAGCAGGGCTTTTTTGATGTTAGGAAATCCTAACGAGAAGCCAGATGATATAAAAGATTATCTAGAAAAACTAAAGATTCTTCTGCCTGATGAGATAAGGATCGCTATAACCACGCCATTGCCAGGCTCAAAGATGTATAATGAATTGGACAAGAATATATTATTGTATAATAATTTTCCAGAAGACTGGGCGAGATTTTCCACGAATGAGCTTGTGTTTAGACATAAATATTTCAAAAAAGAAGAGCTTAATGAAGCAGTAAACTGGTTGTTTGATTCCTACTACCAGAGCAAAGAATATGGCAGACATCTTATGGAAAAATATAAAAAGCATATTGCTTTAAGGCCTGGAATAGAAAATTTTGTCCGTGATTGGCTGCGTGAAAAACAAAATATCAACGTGTATGGTTTTGATTAGATGTTGAAATTAAAGAAAATAGTGAAATCTATACTCGAGACCACAGCTCTGCTTATGGCCAAACTCTGCAATAATTCATCAAATTTTTGCGAGCCTATGCCTTGCGCTTCTAAAGTAATGAAATATAAATCTTGGTTCTAATCATTTTTATGCCAGAAAGGTCAACAGCAAGCAAAGTCAGAATCTCTGATATTATAAATGGCATGTGGGTTGATGAAGGTGGGCAAAGAATAAAAACGCCGTACGGAGAGATTATTGCCAGGGCCCGAATTTTAGGAACGATAGTGCAAAAATTTCAATCTGAAGATGGAAATTTTTCTACAATAACGCTCGATGATGGCACAGAAACGATAAGGGCAAAGGTTTTCAAAGGCTCGAGAATGCTTGATAAATTTAATATTGGAGATGTTGTTGATTTGATAGGTAAAGTCCGAGAGTATGAAGGCGAAACATACATTGCACCTGAAATCATACGAAAGATAGATGACCTAAATATGGAAAGCCTGAGAAGGCTCGAAATAATTGAAAAGATAGTCAATTTTAAACCAAGTGAGAGCCCTAAAGAAAGGCTCAAAAAGCAGATACTTGCTGCAATGGAACAGACAGGAAGCATCGAATATTCAGAACTTTTGAAGTTAGGACCAGAGAAAGAGGTTGAACAGGCTGTTAATGAACTGTTGGAAGATGGTATCTGTTACGAACCAGAACCTGGCAAAATCAGGAAAGTCTGAATTGATTTAAAATTTAAATCTCATTCAATTTATGATAACCAAACTCAGGCTACAGGGATGGAAATCTCATCTTGATTCTGAATTTAATTTTAGGAGAGGTGTAAATGCACTTATAGGCATTATGGGCTCTGGCAAGTCATCAGCGATAGAAGCAATATCTTTTGCACTTTTTGGCACATATCCAAATCTTCAGACAAGAAAGGTGAACCTTGACAAGATTGTGATGAAGAGGCCGCAGCAACAGAAAAGGGCAAGGGTTGAGCTTGAATTTACAGCAAACGGAAAAAATTATAAAGTTGTTAGGATGATTGAGATAGGAAAGGGTACAACTGAGGCACAACTTTTGGAGGATGGAAAGATTTTAGATGTCTCACCTCAAGCAATTAACAAAGAGATAGAGCGCATTTTGGGTATGGACTATGAACTTTTCTCAAGGGCTGTCTACTCTGAACAAAATGGAATAGACTACTTTCTAAGAATACCAAAAGGGCATAGAAAGGAGCATATAGACAGGATGCTAAGGCTTGATAGATTTGAAGCTGTGAGAGAATTAGCAACAACGCTTTTGAACAAAATAAAGACAGCCAGAGAAGATAAGATAGAAAACCTTGCTGAGCTTGAAAAGGAAAAAGTCGATGAAAAGTTATTGCAAACAAAAAGGGAGATAGATGAAATAAAATCTAAACTGGAAGAGAAAGAAAAGATTGCAAAAGAGATGGCAAAAATAAGAGAGGTGTTAGAAGCAGAATTGCACGAAGAGGAAGAAAGAGAAAAAAGAAGGGTAGAGATTGAGAAAAGGCTAGAGAGGCTAACATCAGGTATAGAAGAGGCTAAACGCTCATTGAAGCCTGTCAAGCCTGATATTAATTTTTTGCTTGAAAAGGCAAGGGAAAGATTAAAAGGCAAGGAATTAGAGCTTGATGAAACAAAAAAGGTCATAGATGAGAAAAGGTCTGCCATTGCAGAGATAGATGCAAAATTAGAATATATTCAAGAGAACAAGAAAAGGCTTGAGAAGGCTGGTACTATCTGCCCTGTTTGTGAAAGCCCATTGACTGAAGAAGGCAAATCAAGAATTTTGCAGGAAAAAGAAAAAAATAAAGCATCGCTGTTAGAAAACAGGGAAAGACTGGACAAGGAGCTACAATCTGCCCTAATTAAAAAAGGCATGCTTGAGAGTGAAATAAAGCAAATAGAGGGTGAACAAAGACAGCTTGAGATTGAAGCAAGAGAGGTAGAAAGACAAGAAGAGATAAAGGGAAGGATAAAATCTTATGAAGAAGAGATTGCAAGATTGCAAAAGGAGCTCAGCTTACTTCCAGAATCAAGAGAAAAAGATATAAGAAATAGGCTGCAGGATGCAATTGCAAATGAAAAGGAGGCACTATCGAATATAAAAACATACAGTGCGTGGCTTTCAGACAAGCAACGTGTGATGCAAGATTTGATTGAAAGAAAGCATATGATTGAAGGTATAAAGGCTGAGATCGAAAAGGAAAGAAAAATTGAGGAGAATATGGCAAAATTTATATCTGTGCTGAAAATGGTGCAAGAGAGGTTAAGGCAAGAATTTATAAAAAATGTGAACCTTCTCATGGAGCAGATATGGCCAGAGCTGTACCCCTATCAGGATTTCGAATCAGTACAGCTTGTGGTAGATGATGATTATGTACTGCAAATAAAAGAGACAGGAGGGGCATGGATACCAATCGAAGGCATAGCATCAGGTGGTGAAAGAAGCATTGCATGTCTTGCGCTCAGGATTGCATTCTCACATACCTTTGTGCCAAATCTAAAATGGCTTATACTCGATGAGCCAACACACAACCTTGATAGCAATGCAATAGAAAAGTTTGCAACAATATTAAGAGAAAAGATGGACGAGTTTGCAGAGCAGATATTCCTCATCACACACGAAGAGCGGTTATGTGAAGGGGTTTCAGGAATGGTTTATAAATTGGAAAGAGAAAAAGGAGCAAATGGCGCGACTGTGGTAAAACAATATATATAATTTATATAACAAAGAAAGAATATGAAAGTTGATAGTTTGAAGCTTTTGGTCATAATACATGCAGCACTTGGCTTGATTATGGGATATATCAGCCTACTCCTTTCTGGATACATTGGAAATCTTTTTACATGCATTGTATCTCTTGCACTGCTCATCCCTTTGAGATTTCTTTCAAAGATGATAAAGGTTGAGTCAAAATCGTGGATTGGTAATGGTGCAATTATCTATGTGTTTGTATGGTTCATAACATGGACTTATTTCTATAATGTTCTACGATAGTCAGTTCTAAATTGTTTAATGGTTAGAATTTTTGAAAATATTTAAATAAAAAAATTAATAAAAATGATATAAGATAAAAATGAAATACTTAAATCTATGTTGGATTTTGACTTTTTTAATTATCTTTAGTTATAGCATTAACGCAGATGTTTGTGAATGTAATGATTGTTCATCTTGTACTGATGCTTTGAATAATGAAAGCTGTACTGAGGTGAGGCTTACGGCTGATATAACGGATTATAATGAAAGATGCATAGATAATCCAGAAAATTTTACAGTCAAAACTTTTGATTGTCAAGGACATACAATTGATGGGACAGGCAGCAAGATTGGTATTTATTTAATTACAAAAACAGACAACATAATTAAAAATTGTATAATCACAGATTGGAATACTGGAATTTATCTTGGTACTGGTAGTGATAGTAACCAAATAATTAATAACAACATATCAAATTCTGTGGATGGCATTCGTATTGATTTTTCTTTGAACAACCAATTAATTAATAACGTTATAAGTTCAAATGTTAGATATGGGATTTATCTTGATGGATCGAATAACACCTCAGTTACAGATAATTCTGCTATAAACAATTTAGAAGGAGACTTTGGATCAGTAGACAATTCTTTAAATAACAGCGTTATTAATTTAAATATCGGTGGAACGCTTGTTAGTTTTGAATCTAAAGACATTATATTAAAAAATAGCACAAATCCAGGGAATTTGCCTGCTGGATTAGGGCATATTGGAAAGTTTATTAATGTAATAAATAATTCGGAAGATAGCTGGTTAGCACTAAATATTAGTTATTTAGATTCTGAATTGGGCGAGATTAATGAAAACACTTTAAGGATATGGAAAAATAATGGAAGTTGGTTTGAATGTACCACTTTCGCAAACAATTGCGGTATCGATAAAGTTAATAATGTAGTTTATGCAAATATAACAAATTTTGGGAGCATCTTTGCACCATTAGGAGAAATTGAAGGAAGCGGCATTTGTGAATGTAATGATTGTTCATCTTGTACTGATGCTTTGAATAATGAAAGCTGTACTGAGGTGAGGCTTACGGCTGATATAACAGACTTATCAGAGACATGTATTAATAATCCTGAAAACTTTAGTAACAAGATTTTTGATTGTCAAGGGCATATGATTGATGGGAGGGATTATTCAAATACCTATGGAATTTATTTACATGAAAAACAAAACAATACAATAAAAAATTGTGTGATTACAGACTTTCGGGATGGCATTTTTTTAAATCAATCATCGGGCAACAACGTGACAAATAACAACTTTAGTTCAAATTACATTGGAATTCGATTGCTCTATTCAACAAATAATATTTTGGTAAACAATACTGCCAATTTAAATGAATATGGAATCTTTTTAGCTTCTTCTTTAGATAACGATGTAAGGGACAATATTGCCAATTCAAATTCCTGGGATGGGATTTATTCTTACAATTCAACTTCAACAATAAATAACAATATTGTCTGCGGAAATGATTATTATGATTTTTATGCTTTTGATGATTGGCAATCAAGCTCAGGAGATAATAACGTATGTGATAAACCAGATGGATGGAACGATGAAGGAACAATAGGATGCACCTACTCTTGTAGTAGTGTCTGTTTTTGTAATTCGTGCTCATCTTGTGCCGATGCCTTGAATAATGAAAGCTGTATAGAAGTTAGGCTTACTACAGATATTATTAATTATACAAGCAGTTGCATTGACAATCCAAGATTTTTTGAAAACAAGACTTTTGATTGTCGAGGGCATATGATTGATGGCGACGATTCTGGAATGTATGGGATTTATCTTAATGGTAAAGATAATAATGTGATTAAAAATTGTATCATTAGTGATTTCATTTATGGAATTAATTTAGATAACTCTGGAAACAACACTATAGAAAATAATTCCATTTCTAGTTGTACTGATACTGGATTGGTTGTTGGGGGAAATAATAATGAAATTAAGTTCAATACGATTTATAATAATCA
>JAVZYR010000008.1:0-23671 GCA_038999435.1 Candidatus Aenigmatarchaeota archaeon
CGTTCCGTCGCCGTACTAGTTCGCTATCGGTCTCAGAGTGTATTTAGAATTGGAGGTTATTGTCCCCCATCTTCCTACCGGATTTCCAACCGGCAGTACTCTGGAGACTTGGTATCAACCTTCTGCTGTTCTCCTACGGGGCTATCACCCTCTATGGCCAGGCTTTCCAGCCCAGTTCGGATTGAGCAGTTAGGATGAGCCCAAGTCCATCTCCACATCCCTATGCAATTTCTTGCACAGGTTCGGTTTGTTCTATGCCCTTTTCGATCGCCTTTACTCAGGGCATCCCGATTGGTTTCTTTTCCTGCGGGTACTAAGATGTTTCCTGCCAACCCTTTCTATATTTTATTGCAAGAAAGAAAGGCCTTGGAAGCGGTTAGCTCCTTCACAAAGTCAGACATCATTCAGAGCATTTATGCGCTGTGCGCGTCTGGCTTTGTGTTTCCGCGAGCGCTTTCTTCTTGAAAGAGCTCTTGGAAGCGGTTAGCTCCTTCTTTCCGTTAACGCTTTCTTCTTGAAAGAAAGGGTTAGTTTCAGTTCCCCGCGTACCCATCAGAAGACCTGATGCCAAGGGTTTTCCTTGGCAGGAAGTCCCATTCGGGCATCCTGGGTTCAAAGCCTGCATGCGGCTACCCCAGGCTTTTCGCAGCTTGCCACGCCCTTCTTCGGCGTCTGAGCCAAGCTATCCACCATGCAGCGTAGCAGTCCCTGCTTTCAAGCAATAGTTTCCTATTGCTATGTATATCAGGGTCCTCACCTTCTCTTCATTTGCACTAAGCATCACGGCTCTATGGGGTTCACTTCCTCATCCCTATACCAGGTCGGATGACAGTTCTCGATTCATCGCCTTATTCCCCCTTTATCGCCAGATAAAGAGGTTCACAGAGGCTATGAGTATGGCGAGTGCTCATAGCCAAATGGACCGGGTGGGATGTTCAGTGCAAACGCACTTTTGAACCCACGGCCTCCTGCTTGCAAGGCAGGCGATCTTCCGCTGATCTACCGGCCCATGAAAAGGCAGACCTTTTTATGATGAAAAAAGGAGGTGATCCAGCCGCACGTTCCCGTACGGCTACCTTGTTTGTCGAGTAGAGAGATGTCTCTCCTATCATTTCTGTAGGTTCAGTGTCAAGCCTTGGATTATTCTACATCCCTACAGATCTATCTGCCCATCTCACCACTTTACGACTTAGCCCTTCTCGCAGGGACCTGGCTCGATTCTGGCAATAACCAAAAGCTCGCCAGGTCCCCACTCGGCTGGCTTGACGGGCAGTGTGTGCAAGGAGCAGGAACATATTCGCCGCTAGATGATGACCAGCGACTACTAGGGATTTCGGCTTCACGAGGGCGGGTTTCAGCCCTCGATCCGAATTGAGACCGGGTTTAGGGATTGGCTTCCCCTTTCGGGGTTGCAGCCCATTGTCCCGGCCATTGTAGGCCGCGTGTAACCCAGGGGATTCAGGGCATACGGACCTGCCGTCGACCGCTCCTTCCTCCCAGTCATCCCGGGCAGTCCCCTATGAGTGCTTGGCTCGAAAGCCAATAGCAACATAGGGCGCGGGTCTCGCTCGTTACCTGACTTAACAGGACACCTCACGGCACGAGCTGACGACGGCCATGCACCACTTCTGAGCGTGTCTGGTAAGGTCTTCAGCCTGACCTTCATTCTGCTCTCGCCCCTGGTAAGGTTCCCCGCGTTGTGTCGAATTGAACCGCAGCCTCCACCCCTTGTGTGCTCCCCCGCCAATTCCCTTAAGTTTCAACCTTGCGGCCGTACTCCCCAGGCGGCCCACTTAACGGTTTCCCTTCGACCCTAGCAACCCCCTTAAGGCTGCTAGAATCCAGTGGGCATTGTTTACGGCTAGGACTACCGGGGTATCTAATCCCGTTTGCTCCCCTAGCTTTCGTCCCTCACCGTCGGATCCGTTCTAGTGCAGTGCCTTCGCCATAGGTGGTCCTCTCAGGATTAACGCATTCTCGGTCCTTCTTTACGAATTTGTGCAAGCGAAAGCTGCCGTAAAGAAAGGCAGTAAAGCCTGCATATTTCTTTCGCAAGCGTTTCTTTGTGCAAGCGAAAGCTGCCGTAAAGAAAGGCTTACCGCTACCCTGAGAATACCCTGCACCTCTCCCGGTCCCAAGTCCTGCAGTATCTCTAACAAGCCCCACAGTTGACTGTGGGATTTCATTAGAGACTTACAGAACCGGCTACGAACACTTTAAGCCCAATAATCGTGGTCACCACTCGGGGCGCGGGTATTACCGCGGCGGCTGGCACCCGTCTTGCCCACCCCTTATTCGCCGAGCTTTTTAAACTCGACAAAAGCCCCTACCGAAGTAAGGGCACTCCGAATCCCTCCGTCGCGCTTGCGCGCATTGCGGAATTTTCGCGCCTGCTGCGTCCCGTAGGACCTGGATTCTTGTCTCAGAATCCATCTCCAGGCTCCCTCTGTCAAGGCCCGTACCCGTTATAGGCTTGCCAGGACATTACCCTGGCAACAACCTGATAGGCCGCAGTCTCATCCTCAGTTCAGTCAGGGCGCAATCTGTAAGCTTTAAAAAATTCATAAAGCCTATTCCAGCCTCCCTGACCTATCCGGTCCTCGGCCTCAGTTTCCCGAGATTGGACCGGGCCTGAGGGTAGATTGACTACGTGTTACTGAGCCGTTTGCCTTGCAGTCCTAGAAACTAGAACCACAAGACTCGCATGGCTTAGCCGGATTCGGATAGCAGTGACCTCCGGCGGGATCAACCGGAATGAAATTGGCGGTTGCTCCTTGTTTTTGTCTCCAATTTCACAAGGTCTGCCTGCATCAAACCTAATCCTGCGTTTAAGTTCTCATAATCAGTCATCATTAGTCGCCTAATTCGCAATAATATTTAAGATTCACTGCTTTTTAAAGCTTATCTATTAAATTAAATGTACGAGGTTATATATAAAGTTTTGCTACTATAAAGTTAAAAAAATGTTCTATTATCAACTCAAAATCTCACAGAACCTAATTATAATTATGAAGATATTCGACAGAGGTTTTAGAGAAATCATATCATCAGAGGTCGTGTCCATAATTGGTGGGCTGATTGCTGGTACATCATTGGCTGTGCTAACGGATAAAATACTTCTTTTGCCAGGCATGCTGATACTCCTTCCTGGTTTTTTTGAGATGAGAGGTAACATCAGCGGCTCCCTTTCAGCAAGGCTCAGTTCAGGTCTTTTCTTAGGTGTAATTAATGCTGAAAAACCAAGAGGGAATATTGTAAAGAGCAACATCATCGCCTCTTTTTTACTTGCACTTCTTATTGCTTTTTTGCTCGGTTGTGTAGCATCGCTTTTTAGTTTTGTTTTCTTTGGAATTGTAACAATTGAAATCATCATAATATCTCTGATTGCTGTGCTCATATCAAATGCGATAGAAATCCCGCTTGCTGTTTTTGTAACTTTTTATCTTTTCAGAAAAGGTCATGATCCAAACAACATCATGGGCCCGTTTGTCACATCAACAGGAGATATCATAAGTGTAATTTCATTGTTGGCAGCAATTTTGCTCGTATGAAAATAAGAATAAGATATCTGAAAAAGATTGCAAAGTTGAAGAGAAAGAGGTATCATCCTCTACTGCACAAGATTCATAAAGAATATAAAATATCGCGAAAGACATTGCTTTACATCAAGGAATATGGACCAAGGAGCAGTGCCATAAAGAATATCATTAAAGAAAGCTTTTCTGTGCTGATTTTCGCATCGATTATCAGCTCAGTAGGTGGTCTTGCACTTGAGAATATAAAGGCACTTTTTATCTCTATTATCCCTTTAATCATACTTCTTCCTGCATTGAATGATATGATTGGCGATTTTGGCACAATCATCGCAGCACGCTTCTCAACTTTGCTACATGAAGAAAGGATAAGTAAAAAATGGTGGAAAGATGCTGATGCAAAAAAGCTCTTTTGCCAAGTATACATAGCTGCAATGATCACAGCTATTTTATGTTTTGTTTCTGCTATTGTAATCTCAGTATATTCAGGTTATGTAGATTATATTATGGCAACAAAAATATTTTTCATAACAATTATAGATGTTATGGCCCTTGTGAGCATCATATTTGCAATCTCAGTTGTAGCAGGATTATATTTTTATAGGAAACAAGAAGACCCTAACAATTTTCTTATACCAATATCAACATCCATTGCCGATTTTGGAAACATGCTCATACTTTCTTTACTTGTTCTTATTTTCTTTTAGTGTATATTTTTGCAAAAAGACCAGCAGGGTAATTTTTTATCACAAGTCCTTCTCCTTTCCCATCAATTGCATAAGGACTCTTTTTCTCCAGTAAATGCTTTACAATATTCTCATCAACAGGACCCTTATGCAAAACATCCAATATTATTACATCAGGCACACCTTCAATCCTTTTTGTAGCCTCTTCATAGTTTAACCAACCATCATCCCACACATCAAGCAGAAATAGCTTGTTGAGAAATTCTGGCTTATAATCTATTTTCCTATTTTCGCGATTTGTGAGAAGCTCAAAAAAATAAACACCATCTTCCAGTTTTTCTAGAGATTGATAGTTATTCCAAAAAATCTTTTCAAGCACACCCGCTATGTTTGTTTTTTTCATGCTTTTTGAAAGCCTTCCTGAGCGAAGACCTCTCGAAAGATATTTTCCACTCTTTTTTATCATGCAATTTATCCCATCTATCTTTTCAAAGATGTACGCATTCTCAAATAGTCGCATCTTTTCTGATTCAGACATCTTACTGAGATATGGTATGTGAGGATATTTTCTCATATTTCATGCATTGCATTTTAAAATTTTAATTCTATTCTCAAGCACTCTGTATTCGGGAAGTTTGAGCATTTCATGTATGGTATTCGATATATGCGCATCCTCTGTCATGACATTTACGCTGTAATCTTTTTTAGCCATATGCAGTGCTGCAGCAATCACTTCAAGGTCAGGTTTTGAGATGGGATCCCTTGTTCTCTTTTTTTCTGTTGCGCTAGCAAGCCATGTCCAGTATGCATCGTATCTTATATCATCATTTTCACAAGTAATTGGTTTAATGCCTTTATAGACATCAGATGTTATCTCTCTTTGTTTTCCTCTGTATATATTGTAATGCCTTTCAATCTCTTCCATGATGCCAGGAGTAGCATAACCACTAATTCTAGCACCATTCTTTGATGCTGATATGGCAGCAGATGTGTCTATTAGATTTATCATTTTAATCACCAATAAATAGTTAAAATTAAGATTTAAAAAGCTTTCTGAATAACCTCTAAAAAGTAATAAATTGGCCCTTTGATTATTTAAGCACTTTTCCAGTTTTTATATACCATAGATATAAATCAAGTTCTGCCAGGCTCAGACCAATCTTTTTTGCAAGCCTCTCAAGCCTTGTCTCATAATCAAGATAAAGGCTTCTGCTCAGCTGTCGTGGAATGCCTGGTATCAGTTTGCATTCTGCCATGATACGAAGTATATGCCTGTCAAGTATAGCAAAGTCTTTATAGCCTACATTTCTCAAAAAATGGCTTGCCTCTTTCCATCCTATGCCCTTTACATGTCTTACAAGCCATTCTCTTGCTGTCTTTGGCTTCTTCTCAATGATGATATCTTTTATATTTAGCCATTGTCGTGCCTCAGCAATGAACCGAGCCCTTGTGACTGGAAAACGATATCCAAGCCGTTTTAGTTTCTCTGCAAGTACATCTTCAGGCAGATAAATAAAGCCTTTGCCTATCATTGATTGTATCTTCATACCAAGCCCTGCAGAGCAGTTCGCTGTTAGGATGCAAAAACACAGCTCTGAAAACCACATTTCATTACCCTTTTGTCCAAGCCTTTCAAATTCCTTAATCCTTTGTCTTACCTTTTGCCCAACTTCACTGCGTTTTAATTCCTCAATCCGTGAAAAAAGTTGTCTAACTTTCATGGGCCGCAGCTGGGATTTTCGTGGAAGCGTTAGCTCTTGCTCGCACGTTTTTTTTTTGCCTAAAGCGTGCCTGCGAGCGCTTTCTTCTTGAAAGAAAGGGCTCATTCGAACCCAGACCAAGGGCTTTCTGCTTTCCTATCCACAGGCCCGTATGCTACCATTACACCACTGCGGCCATGTTTTATATTTGTTGCTTTATTTTATAATCCGAAAAATTATATATGAAAATTTTCAATATTTTATTTGCGCTAATGTTAATAGTCTTGTTCGGCTTTTGCATAAATCTCTATCTTGAATTAGAGCAAAAAGAAATAGAAATACAAAAGGTCTGGTCAGAAAATCAGGAGCTACAGCTTAAGATTTCCAAAATTAATTTGGAGATCGAAAGTATGACTGCATTTGTTAAAAACCTAACCACACATGAAAGGGCAGAACTAAAAAATATCAGTTGGGACGAACTTAAAGGATTTTTGAGACTTGACAAAACAAATGAACTTGTTTATAACGAAGATAGATTTGATTGCACAGGCTTTGCTTTGAAATTATATGAGAATGCGAGACTGCTTGGCATAAAATCAGGCTTTGTTGAGGTAGAATTTGAGAATGAAAGTTATGGCCATATCCTCAATGCATTTCAAACTGATAAAGGCATCATATTCATAGATGTGACAGGAAATGAGAATGGCACAGGCACTGACAAGGTTGCTTATATACAGATAGGAAAAGCATATGGAGTTATAGATATTGGTAGCCTTAAAGAAAGATTAGCAAAATGTGATGTATCCTGTGAGAGCATGGCCAAAGGACTTTCATACATCGAGTTGTATGATGTTTTCAGTTATACCTATTTTGAAAAATACTATGAGTGCGTAGAATTTTATGAGAAATGTGTAGATGTTTACAATGCTGAAGTGGAAAAGTACAACAGAGGCAAGAGCAGCTATAGTTATAAAGAGTTAAAGACATGGTATGATAGCATAGATGCCCTTGAGATGATGCTTTTTAGGGAAAACATCTCAACAGCATCAAAGGGATCTGTTGTGAAAAAGCTTAATATTTATTGGTAATGCGGGGGGTAGGATTCTCTCTGGAAACCCTCAAGGTTTCCAGCCATCCGGGAGCTGTTTCGCTTCGCTCCACAACGCTTCCGGAAGCGTGAGAGTGGAAGCAGTAAGCTCCCTCTTGCTCGCACGCTTTTTGCCAAAGCGTGCCTGCGAGCGCTTTCTTCTTGAAAGAAAGGCTCTGAAATCGGAAGCGGTCAGCTCCTTCACAAAGTCAGACATCATTCAGAGCATTTATGCTCGGTGCGCGTCTGGCTTTGTGTTGCTCGCACGCTTTTTGCCTAAAGCGTGCCCGCGAGCGCTTTCTTCTTGAAAGAAAGGGCTCATTCGAACCTACGAAAGCGCCTAAGCGCACAGGATTTCTTCATGCACTGCATAATGCAGCTTTCAGCACTTAAGAATGCTTAAGTCCTGCCCCTTTGGCCACTCGGGCACCCCCGCAATAATAAGATTTATTTTTATGATTTAAAATTTAGAAATCAAAAGAGAGCTGCTCTAGCTTTGGCTCTCTATACTTTTCTAACTGCGATTTTTTCAAATCTACTTCACGTTTTTCAATCTTTGGTAATTTGATGTCTCTTATGTATTCGCCTTTTGCCTTTTTAACATAATGTATTTTGTATATTCTATTTCGTCCTGCTTCGACGATCTCATTCAGCTCTTGTTCATTTTCAGGTATGCATCTTTTATCCCATACACCAGCAAAAAAGTATATCTTCTTCCAATCATCAAGCCCTTGTAAATAATCTTTAACTTTCTCCAAAATCTGTCTGTTTTCTGTTGTAGCTCTTGCAAATGAGCGTATGCCATATATCACACGTTTTAGTGGTTCCTTGTTTATCTTCCCTCTGTAGAGGTTAGCATCAAAACCATCATTAAGTGGTGTGCCAAGTCGATTGAAAAAACCAACAATTTCATTCACAGCTTCGTATTTATAATAGGGCAAGGTCTCCCAATTTTCTCGCGGATTGTAATTAGTTTTCAACATAAATATTATTTTTTCCAATATTTATAAAGCTTTTTGTTTAATACTAAAAAGTAGTTACTTTTCAATAAACTTTTTAACATCCCTTTTTGCCTTTTCAAGCCTTTTTTGATGCTCTATCAGAAATGCCTCAAGTGCATCAGCACATTCTCTTTTGCAATCGCCACAAATCCTCTTACCTTTTTTGCATTCATCATATATTCTGTGTAGCTGTTTGTCATCTGCAAGATGATATCTGAACATGTCAAAAATGGTGCATATCTCTGGCTTGCCACCCTTTTCTCTTTGCTCCTTTACAGAGCCACCTCCACCTGTTAATGCTGACATAATTTTTCGTCTTGCAGCTTTTGGATTTTCACTCAGCGCAATGTGTGATGCGGGGTCAGAGCTTGACATCTTTCCTCCCTTAAGCCCTTTCATAAATATGTGGTATGTTGAAGATGGTCTGATAAACCCAAGCTCTTTAAATCTATCTGCAAGGTCCCGTGTAAGCCTGAGATGTGGATCTTGGTCAACACCAACAGGTACCAGAACAGGTTTTGGTCCACCAAATTCCTTAAGTTGTGGGTGAAGTATGTCAGCAGCTTGAAGAAGTGCTGCTTGTATTTTTGCAGGGCTTATGTCACCGTATATATCTTTAAACTCATTGAATGTCACTTTGCGAGATAGCATCGAAACAAGACGGTAATAAGCAGGCTTCCATTCTGATTGTAGATAGAAATGGCATTTCTCAGGTTTAAGGCCTAGCGCGATTGCATTCAGAAGATATTCATCTATTGCAATCTTTTTTATATCTTCCATTGCCATCTTTCTCACAGCATATGCCTCAAGGTCAGCCATACAAAGATAGACCTCAACGCCTTGTGCTTGCCAATAAATAACCTCATCGATTATCATTTTATGCCCAAAGTGGAAGGGCCCTGATGGCATGAGACCAGTCATAAGAACCCATGGCTTTTTTGCGTTTATAGCCTTAAGGATCACATCAAGGTCTCTGTGTCCAAATATTATGCCCCTTGAAAAGTATGGATGTGGCTTTAGTTGGCTAACCAATGGCTTTATATCTTGAATTCCAAACTCTTCCTGAAGTCTGCCATAGTCTTTTATATCCCCTTTGCCCCACGGATCAAGCCTTTCCACTACAATCTGTTTTTCTGTCACAGCCTCTTTTTGCCTATGAAATTCTATGCCTTCAACCTTTCCTTTACAAGCAGCCATTACATACTTGACTGCATCCTTTATGCATGTCTCAAGTGCCTTTTCTTCTATACCAGGCACAGGCAACCCTATGATTATGGCATTCCTTGTATCTCTGTGCACCTTTGTCCTTTGCGCAGGTCCGTAAAGCCAACTAAGTATAATCCCTTTATCATCTCTCAACACAATATCACCTTGTTGTATGAATTGCTTTTCCCCGTGCATATCTATGAATTCTTCACCTTCGTAGCCTTCATCTAACACAAGACCACCCTCTATCCTGTCTAAATCCTTGATATCGAGAAGAAGGCAGTGTTTGAGCTCAGCAAGTAATATCGCATCAACAAGCGGGCTCAGTGTTGGTATTTCTTTGCCTTCAAGAACTGCTCGATACATTGTAGCAAGTGGAAATTCGATGCCATGTCGGGTAAAATATTTTTCATATGCATTTACATTTTTCATCATCCAAAACTTTCTATACTGTTTTTTTATGATGCTTTCTATCTCTCTTCTTTCGCTACGCAATGCCCTGCTGCCTGTATTGTCAACACCAGTAATCGTAGCGCTGACAGTAAATATAGTTGGAAATCTTTCTCTCAACCTCTCAGAAAATGCTATGTTCATCTTGTTATCTCCTGACTTTTTATAAGATTATAAAGTTGTGCTGCCTTTTTATTCTTTTCAAAATGCTCCCTTATCGGTTTTATCAAAATTTCAAGATAATCTGCTGTTGCCATCTTAAGGTCAAGTGGGTGTAACTTGCCTTGCCTATAATCAGCTTCAAGCTGCGAGTAGTTTGCATACACAACATCCCCACCATATTCTGGTCTTCTCTTTATTTCCATATCTTTGAACGTCTTGAATATGATATGTTTGCAATAATCAAGTATAGGATTGTTTTCTATCTCTTTAGGCGGGCAATATGCAGCAGCAATCTTTTTCCTAATGGCATCTTTGCTATCATGCACAAATATGCATGTTTGTGGTTTTGATTTTGACATCTTTGATGATATCTCTATGTCCCTTTTTGTATCACTATCAAAGCCCTCAGGCTCTTTTCTGCCCTCAAGGCCCATGAGCATGTGATGGCTAACGATTACAGGCTTTTTCCATCCTATCTTTTCCGCAATCTCTCTTGCAAGCACATTTGCTCTTCTTTGGTCAAGCCCAAGTTGGCATATATCAACATCAAGATGGAAAATGTCAGCAACCTGCATCATTGGATAGAAATACTGTGCAACCTCTTTTAACTCACCCTCTTTTCGGCCCATGATTGTGAGTGCACGGGTTGCACGGGCAACAGAGCAATTTTTTGCTATCCTTATAACCCTTTCCCAATATTCATTTTCAGCCACAATATCTGATGCCCATACAATTTCTATCCTTTCCATGTCAACACCAGCAGCTTTCCAAACCTCGACAAAATATTCCCCAACCTTTTTTATCAATTCTATGTTCCCTCCAAACTTGTTGTTAATCCATGCATGCCAGTCTGCGAGCAAAAGTTTAAACTTTATACCTGCCTTTAACATATCTTTTAAAAGCAGTGGTCTGAAAATGCCAAATGGTAGATGCGCAAGTCCGCTTGGCTCAAAGCCATCATATGCAACAGGTGATTTTTTTGACAAAACATCATACAGCTCTTCCTCTGTTATTATCTCCTCTGCAATACCTTTAACAAGTTGAACCCTTTTTTCAAAATCCATATTTTTATTTTGTTATTTCGATTAAAATTATGATAAATTTTCCAGAACCTATCTGCAGACTTCTCAGGCTTGAGCCAGGCTCGATAACAAACATATACGGCGGGCCTGGTACAGGAAAAACCAACATATGTCTGCTTCTTTCGGTCAGATGTGTGAAAAATGGGAAGGATGTATTTTATATGGACACAGAAAACGGTTTTTCGCTAGAACGACTTAAACAGGTAGAACCTGATAATTGGCAGACATGCCTTGAAAAGATAAAATTGGCACAGCCAAAGGACCTCAGGGAACAAGGCGATATCATAAAATCTATGGAAGGAAATTTTGGCCTGATTGTGATAGATTCTATGGTTGCACTCTATCGACTTTATTATTCTGAAAGGACCCACAATGATGACCTTGTGATGCAGGCTAATCGCGAGCTTTCAAAACAACTTTCTATACTTGCAAACATAGCAAGGGAAAAAAAGATACCTGTTATTGTCACAGCCCATGCATACAGGTCATGGGAAACAAAAGAATGGGATGCAATTGGAGGTGAGATTCTAAAATATTGGTCAAAAGCAATACTATTTCTTGAGCGGACAGGCAAGACGAGTGAAAGAATGGCAACACTCATGAAGCATCCATATCTACCTGAGCATAAGAATGTAAAGTTTGAAATTGTACAAACAGGCATAAAGCCAGTAGGGTTTAAAATTTTTTGATTGTGTTAGCAAAATATATAAACTTATAAGATAATTAGTTATGAAAAACGAGCATGGCATGATGAAATATATCCAAAATTACAGATGCTGGAATCGAATATTTTATAGAGGCCATGGCATTTAAAATTGAAGAAGATGAATTTGTTGGTTCGCAGCTCGAGGATTATAGATATGGAAGTTCTGATTATCCAACAACAGGAAAAGGTATTCCAATTTTTGTGCAATCTAATAAAAGAGATGAGATTGAAGAGCTGTTAGAGCTTCAATGTAACCTTTTATAAACATGATGGAACAATTGATATTGATAGAACAAATCTATATCGCCTACATGTTATCAAAGAAAAAGGATTGTGTCCAATGATGAAAACAAAAAATGGCGTCTATTTTACAACTACTTATAAAGACCAGGATGGTTTGATAAGCATAAAATGTACAAATCAGAAAGAGCAGATAAGTTTGAATAATGTTAAGTCAGTTCCTATACTGCCCTGAAAATGAAATAGTTTATAAACTTAAGAAAAATTATAAAATCTATGAATATTGAAGAAACAAAAAAACTTGCAAATAAGATTGAGGGTTGGCTTAGTGATAGGGAAGGGGAAACATTATATAATCTTGCAATGAATTGCAAAGGTAAAGGAGTAATTGTTGAGATTGGTTCTTGGAAAGGCAAATCAACGATTTGGATTGGCAATGGTAGTAAAAATGGAAAGAAAATTAAAGTTTATGCAATTGACCCACATAAAGGTTCTTCGGAGCATCAAAAAGAAAACAAAAAGATATGGACATTTGAAGAATTTAAGAATAATATTAAAAAAGCAAAATTAGACGATATAATTGTTCCACTTGTTAAAACTAGTGAAGAAGCTGCAAAAAATTTTAACAAACCAGTTGAATTTATTTTTATTGATGGAGCGCATGAATACGAATTTGTAAAATTAGATTTTGATTTATGGTTTCCCAAAGTGGTGAATGGTGGGATAATTGCTTTTCACGATACTATTGGTTGTTGGAGTGGTCCAAAGAAAGTTGTAGCTGACTGTGTTTATAAATCTAAACATTTCAAAGATGTAAAATTTATTGATACCATCACATTTGCTCGAAAAGTAAACCAGAACACTTTGAAAGATCGTATTAAAAATAGATATGTTCTTTTATTAAAAAATTCATATGAATTGATAAGCAAACTCTATTTGCCAAAACCGATAAGAGTATTAGGGAAAAAAATAATTGTTAAAATATTACATTAAAATCAACGGTCTTAGCTCTCATCACGGCTTTCTATTCACGGAACATCGCACTTTCGAAGCTTCATATTTACGCAACAGCGATTAAAAAGGAAAATTCTGCGAATTTCCCCAAATTTTTGCTTCGCAAAAACTTCTCTTAATCGCACATGTTATAGGTGGCATGTTTTAAAACTTGCGATGAATCCTTCATGGGCATGCGTGTTGATTAAAGCAGCCTTATCACATCTCCTTCTGGCCTTTTTTCTGTCCAAACCTCTGCTTGGAATGTGTAAATTTTTGTATCAGAATCTGTCCATGCCATTGGTGGAAGTCCTGCCTTTAGGCATGTTTGGATGAGAAACTCATTTTCATCAAAACCATACTCTGTCGCAACTTGTGGCAGAAGAAGTCCTGTATGTGCACCTTTTTTAACAATTAGTCCATCTCTCCCTATTCTTATATATTTTGGATAATCTTCGGTATTCTTGACAAATAGTTCTCGTGGTTCTGTCAAAACTGACAACTCAAATATTATCCTTTCAAGCTCTTCAATCTTAACAGGCTCGAACCTTGGGTCATTCGCAGCCTCTATTGCTGAACTGATGATTGCCTTGTGTAGTGGTAATACAGGATATGGCAGGCCTATACAACCCCTTAACTCTTTCTCAGGCCAGATATAAAGGCTAATAAACACACCCCTTTTCTGCTCAAAGGAGCTTGGTGCCTTTTTAAGCTCTAAAATCTTGTTTGTCCTTAACCATTTTTTAATTGCTGCCCTTGCCAGATCAAGCCCAAATCTTGCTTCTATCTCATCCATTTTTAAACCCTCTACAAAATAATTTAATGCTTTTGGATAAAAAAACTGCTGAAAGGTTGAAGAGGTTGCTTGAGTTAGGCGGGAAAAGGGAACTTTTTTATCATCAAGATGCTGATGGTGTGTGCTCTGCTGCATTCATGTTGAAATATTACAAATTCGATGCAAATGTGATGGAGGGACCAACCCTTAGCACCACATTCATAGATAGTATTTTGAAAAAGAAGCCAGACTTGTTATGCTTTCTTGATCTATCAATAGACCAGGAATGGAGGGAATTTGAGGCATTGAAAAAGAAATTGAAAGCGATCCTTATCATAGACCATCACATACCTGAAAAGGATTTGAATGCTGAAAATACCCTTTACATAAATCCGATGCTCACTTCGAGTGTCTATCTATCAACAAGCTATATAATTTATAGAATCCTCGAACAGATTGGCATACCGGTAAAAGAAAATGCATGGATTGCTTGTGTTGGCGTAATAGGTGACCATGCAATGGAGGGTTGCAGGGACCTGATCGAAATATGTAAAAAGACATGTCCAGTCAGCAAGCTTGAGAAAGCATCAGATATGATATCTGCAGCCATTACAGTAAAAGGTGCTGAAGGTGCATCAAAATGCCTAAAACTTCTTCTCTCATCAAAAACGCCTGATGAGTTTCTAAGCAATGATATGATCATAAGATGGTATAAAAGGTTCGAAGAAGAGGTTGAAAATGTCATAGATGATTTCATGATGAGAAAGGAAGAGTTTGGAAACATAATGATGTACGAGATTGAATCAAGGCTAAACATTACATCGGCAATTGCATCAAGGTTGATAGAGATGATGCCAGATAAAGTTATAGTCATTAGAAAAAAGTCAGGCTCGCGGTGGAAAATCTCTGCAAGAGGACCAGAAGGGATAAATCTTAATGATGTTGTCAAAAGATGTGCTGAAGGGATTGGAAAGGGGGGCGGGCATACAAGGGCTGCAGGTGCAACCATAAACAATTGGGATGTTTTCAAAAAGAGGTTTTTGGCAGCACTACAGCATTGGAAATGAGCTACATTGGCCTTATAACAGCCCAATCAGAAGTCAGTTCAAGCTGTGCTGAAAAGTAGATATTCCCACTTCTTAGGTCAACGATGCTGATTGTGTGATTGCCATATCCTATTTGATACTCTGATGGGTTTATTTCAATCTGTGTTACATTATATGCAGTTCCATCATCGGTTATTGTTGCATTCAAAGGCCATCTCATATCATCAATTTTAAGATAACTGGTTATAGGTACAAGCATGTTAACATCAATAGAGATGTTTTTAGGTTTTTCGGGGACGGTCTGATATACAAGAAAGCCTGAAAGTGATATGTAAGCAAAACCTGCGGCAAGGGCTGCTATCAACACGGTAATTAAAAACTTTTTCATATTAATTCTAAGAATTAAACTTAAAAAATTTCCTTCTAAGTCATTATATGATAATAAAGGGCAGGGCAGATTTGGAAAAGCTTGATGCCCTTTTAGGAAAGGATGTGTATGCCTATTTTGCGAATGAGCAAGTATATGGAAAACTAATAAAAGTTGGCGATGAGTATAGGATAAGGCTTGGAGAACCATTTGAAGATGTGAGCCTTAATGATATAGAGAATGAGATAATCATCTCAGAAGAACCATGTGAAATATGTAATGAAGAAGTTGACATAGAGATATGTCTGCCACAGCATGAGCCACAACATAAATATGAATTAAAACAGGGACAAAAATTCATCATCACATACCAGGGTTTTAAAAAGAAATAAAAAGAGAGGTGTATTACAACGGTATGGTTGAGGACAAATATTGTTTTATAGATAAGATGGGTGTGAGATTTTTCTTAAAGCCTGAGAGTATAATTAAAGTAAAGAGATTAAGGATTAAACTTTAAAACAGCAAACATGTGGTCTTTTTCATAGGGGTCAAGTTCTGTTTTGTCAACAAGCGTAAAGCATTCTGCAAGTTTTTTGAATTCCTGCTGATAGATTTCTTTTGGCTCTTTTGTTACATCTATTGACCTTGATTTTATTGCAATAAGCGCAAATCCACCTGGCTTTAAAAAAATCTTAGCATTTCTGATTGCAATCTCTGATTGATCTGGTGTTGCAACATCCTGATAAAGTATGTCCACCTCCTCTATCCAGTCATAATCCTGCGGCCTTCTTGCATCTGCAATCACCGGCATGATGTTCTTTCTTTTTTCAGCAAGTATGAGCAGTTCTCTGAAAGGACGCTCTGATATTTCAATGCCATAAATAAAACCATTGTTGCCAAGTATGTCTGAAAAATATGATGCAGTCTGGCCATTTGCAATGCCAAGATATAGCATTTTTTGTCCAGGTTTAATAGGCCATTGTTTCAGGCCTTTTATGATTGCTGCTGCTGGTTTTGAACGGTGTGGTTCCCAAACCCTGTATTCCTGTTTTCCAATCATCACAAGCCTTTCAGAAAAAAAGCGCTGACCTGGTGTTAGATTGGGTGTTAGAAGTTCGCTGTCCTTTTTCCATATGCCAGGAAAGAGTTGTCTCATTATTGATGTTTAAATTTGTTTAATAAAAATAAGTCAATCCAAGCCCTTATGATATTAAATTTTTGCCCCTCTAAGGTCAGCATTCTTAAAATTAACATCAATTATATTTGCTCCATAAAGATTTGTACAAAAAAATTTTGCATAAGAGAAGTCAGAGCCGCTGAGCTCAGCACCTCTCAAATCTGAGAATGAGAAATTAGATCCTATACCTTTTGTGTATGGTATATAAAGGCCTGGTGCATAAATAAAACTTAAGTCACTGTTATTTAATATAATAGGGTTTTTAAACAAATCCTGAAAAAGCAGATATTTGTAAATATCTTCTAAATAATCTTTGAAATTTGTTCTTGACATGTTTATGTTTGAGAAATCCCTCTCACCTTTTATTAGTCTGTCTGTAAATTCTTTAGGGCTCATTTTTATGAGTTGCATAATACGAAATATAATTACAAAAATTTTTAAAACTTATTCCAAGAATTCCACATCATCTATTATACCATCCCCATCTCTATCTATACCTGTTACAATCTTTGCAATGACAGATGGGTTAGCTATGTTTCCCTGCAAAATTTCCTTTGTATGATTGATAAAGGCAAGCACAGCAGTTCTCAGGCCTATTGATCTTCTTCCTGCAAGCAGGAGCAGCCATGCATCTTTGTTGAAAGGATTTTTGATTTTAAGCATATACGCATCTGTATCTCCATGATATCTATTTCCTGTCAATCTTGATACTATTTGCCAGTCAAGTTTTGGTTCAAGATATATAGGCAGGTGTGGATTCAGTCTGTCAGCAATCACATTCACCTTTGGTCCTCCGATAATAATTATATTTTGCCTCAGTTCATCATCCTTAACTTGTGTGTCGAGCTTGTAATTTATCTTTCTCATCTCTGAGAGCATCATACCTAAAAATAATGCAAAATCTGTCACATGCACGCCATGATGCGCTGCTGCACCATACCTTCCATGTGGATATGGATCTCCAATTATCAGCAGACTGTTCATTTTTCCCAAAGAAATAAAAGGATGAACAAGTTGCTCAATGTATGTATCTTTTGCAATGGAAGATGCTGCTGGCCTTCCAATTTCTGCTATCTTTGCAGCAATAACAGGATTTGATATTGTGTATATGTTGGCAGTAAAATTCTGTCTTTTTTCTTTTCCTATTCTTTTTATCAAACCACCCCTTTCAAGCCTTTTCAAATGGTAGTAAATCTTCTGTTCATGCATGTTTAATCTTCTCGCGATGTCCATTGCACAACCAGGCTCTTTTGCAAACTCCTGTAAGATATTCCATGCAAGCCTTGAGTTGAGGACAGAAAAACCATCTGCACTTACTAATTTGGCATCATATATTATGCCATTGTCTATCAGCTTTGCCATAGGCAAGAGATAATATTATAAAGGAATTTATAAATGTTTCCCACATTTTCCCACTCAAGTCCCACATGTTGTATAAATGCTGATTTTAGGAGTCGTTTTTAAATTAAAAAATTTATTTTCAACAATACGTGGGAGGTGTGGGATGAGAGCCTGCAGGATGTGTGGAGAACCTGTGCTAAATTTTGCACTAAGGTTGCAATCCCATGTCTGCCAGAGATGTTATGTGGAAAGGGTTTTTGAAATTCTGAAAGAACAAAACCTTGCCCTTGCCAAAAGGCTTGTTCAAACACTTCCTCCCCAAATCTACGAGCCTGCAATGAACAATGGCTCAGAAATGACAGAATTCGGTATATGTGATGAATGCGGTGAGATTTCTGACAGATTAAAGAAGTTTAATAATAAATGGATTTGTGAAGATTGTAGAGAAGGAAAGGATTGATATGCGTTGCATCCATTGTGGCAGATGGGTGTGGGATGAAGAAAAGGAGTTGTGTGAGTACTGCGCTACAAATATATCACAGTTGATATCAAAAGGAAGGATTTAAGCCTTCTTTCTCCCTCTTTGCATTTCAAATAGCCTTTTTATTCTTTCAAGTGTGTCAACATCCTCTGGTCCCTTATCAGGCCTTAGCCTGATAAATCGTGGAAAACGTAGCGCAAACCCTGATGAATAGGCTGGGCTTTTTTGTATCTCTTCGTATGCAACCTCAATAACAAGCTTTGGTTTAATTTTTATTTGATGCCCCTTTTCCCATTCTATATACGGTCTAAGCATCTTTGTTATATCATCGAATGTTACATCTTCGGGTGTTGTTTTCTTCTCTTTTATACCTGTGCCGAGCATGCCACACTCAAGAAACCCTCCGCTTTCTGGATCCCTACAACCAAGAATTAGCGAGCCGATCCAGCCAGCACGTTTACCAGTTCCCCATAGCCCACCGATTACTGCAAGGTCGAGATTTTCTAAGGTCGGCTTTACTTTGAGCCACCCACCTGCAACACGTCTTCCTGGTACATATCTTGCTTCAAGATTTTTCACTATAAGCCCTTCCTGTCCTGCAGCCTGAGCCTTTTTGTAAAATGCCTCTGCCTTTGCATAATCCTTTGTTATGAGCCCTTCTGCAATTTGAAATTTTCCAGGTATAACCTTTATCACCTTTTCAAGCAATCTTCTTCTTTCCTCAAGCGACTTGTCAAAGAGCGATTTTCCTTCAAGATATACAATATCAAAGGCATTGACTTGTACTGGTATCTCTTTTGTTGCCTTCTCTATCTCATACTTTCTTTTTATCCTCGTAGAAAGCATCTGAAATGGCACAGGCCTACCTGTTTTCGGATTTATACCTATTGTCTCACTGTCTATTATCGCCTTTTCTGCTTTTATGCAATCCCTTGCCAACTCGACAAGGTCAGGGAATGCAGTTGTTACATCTTCCATCCTTCGTGTGAATATCCATATCTTCTGACCATCCTTGTGTATAAGGGTCCGTGCACCATCATATTTAAACTCAAGTATGCATCGCTCAAATGCTTCGAGGCCTGTTTTTAGGTCAGGCACCTTTTCAGCGAGTAGGACCTGAAACGGTCTGCCTGGCTTTAGCTGTATCCTTTTTAGTCCTGTCAACCCACTTTCCTTTACAATCTTTGCAATCTCGGCATAATCAGGTAGCACTGCCCATGCTGACTCAACATCATCTACATTGAGTTTAAATGCCTCTGCAATTGCATCGCGCACAAGCCCTTCTGCAACACCAACCCTCAACTCTTCCAAAACAGTTCGTACAATGTATCTTGCCTCCTTTGGCTTTGCTGCAGCAAGTAGCTGTACAATCAGATTTAGCTTTCTATCTTGGCTCCCCTTTCCTGTCTGCCTTGCAATGTCTTGCAAAATGTCAAAAACATCTTTAACATCAAGGGTTTTTTTAGCAAGCGTTATCTGTTTTCTTTTTGAGGCAAAAAATTCTGCCACACTGCCAAGATCGCCAAGCTCTTTTGATTTCTTTTCAACATCATCCGTTGAGACGCCATAAGCCCTTGCTATTGCCCTTATCATGAGCTGGCTTGCAACACCAAGTTCTATCATTGTCCATATCGGATAGACACGGCCCATAAGCAGCGAGACAATGTTTGGAAGCAGATCAGGATTGGATTTTTTTAAAACCTCAGCAATGATGGCTGTCTTTTCAAGCTTTGAGCCTGTCTTTTCAAGCCTTTCATATATCTCGACAAGCTCTGAATAGCGCATATTGATTTTTAGGGTTTATGTTAAAAAGTTTATAACGGTTGCAGTTTCTTTATTTTGCACATGTGATGCGTTATGGCTGGAACGGCAAAACAAAAGATTTTAAGTCCAAAATCCCTTTCGAGATCCTGGAGAAAAAGATTTAAATACCTACCCTAAAATAGTAAAGATTTATAAATTTATCTCCTAATTTTTATTACATGTATTTAAATACCAAGGAGTAAATAATAATAACGATAGATATGGTCGCGTCAAATCAAGTCCTGGATGCATTGAAATCGATAGGCTTAAATCTCTATGAGAGAAAGCTTTTTGTAGCACTGCTTGCAAAGGGCGTTGCAACAGCTGCTGAGCTTTCAGAGATTGCAAATGTGCCAAGATCGAGAAGCTATGATGTGCTTGAGAGCCTTGCTGAAAAGGGATTTGTGCTTGTGCAGCCATCAAAACCGCTAAAGTATGTTGCGATAAAGCCATCCGAGGCATTTGAGAGGGTCAAAGACAAGATGCAGAAAGACCATGAAGCAATGATTGAGAGGATTGATAGATTGAAGGGTTCTTCGGTGATGAATGAACTAGAGGGCATATTCAAACAAGGCCTTTCATTTATACAACCTGAAGAGATAACAGGCACGTTGAAGGGAAGAAACAACATAAACAGACAACTTCAGAGCCTGTTTAAGTCAGCCAAAAAGGACATATTTGTGCTTACAACAGAAAGAGGGCTAAAGGATATACACAGCAATCATTTCAGGATTCTAAAGAAGGTTGTCAAGAGAGGTGTTAAACTCAAGATACTTGCGCCTCAGACAAATGCAGAGATGCTAAAAATATTTTCTCAGATAGCTGATGTGAAGCCAATCAAACAGGCAACTGGAAGGATATATGTTGTTGATGGCGAGCATGTTGTTGTCTCATTGACAGATGACAAAGTTCATGAGTCACAGGATATCGCATTTTGGGCAAATTCATCTCACACTGCAAAGGATGTTATTTTGCCATATCTTAACCATCTTTTGAAGGGTTGATTCAAATAATTAAATTAGTCAAAAATTACAGTTATACGGAGGATTTTAGAGTCTTCTGCTTCCCAATGTAGATTCTCTTTAAAATTACAATTTCCATATGCTTTGCCTTGAATAAATAATTCTATCTTGTCCCCTTCTTTTAAATTGTAGGATATCCAGGAACCATACTTGTCTTCATCTGTACATGGTAATGAAATAATTTGACATGGCAATTGTGGCTGACCTTCAGTTTGTGAAGGACATTCATGTCTAAAACATTTTGAATAATTAACTTCGCCAATTAGATAAATTTTGATTACATCACCATTATTAATTAATTGCTCTATTGATTTACCAAATTCATAATAAGAAATATTTATCAAATTAACCGTTATATAAGGCGATTCAAATTCAGGTGCAGTAAAAGATGAGACCACAGTAGCGCGTACCTGAGCTGAACCACAAATATATATCGGTGGTGGAACGGGAGCTTTATACGCTTCTTGAACACAACCACTAATCAAAAGTATGGAAAATATGGCAAAAATACCAAGAATAAAACACTTACACATAAATATATATTTTTTGTTATATTATATATTTTCCATTTTTTCAAGCCTTGCCCATTCAGATTTGACATTTTTTTCAATTTCCTTTATCCCATTTTCGTCAACATGCTTAAACCTGCCCTGTGCCCTTATATATTCATTCAGTCCTGAAAACTTTGGCCTGTACGTAATCCTTAGCTTTCCATTTTTTATCTCATAAAGAGGCCAAAGCCCGCTCTCAACAGCAAGTCGGGCAATGTTTACAGTATCTTTAGGGTCAAAACCCCAACCAGTCGGGCATGGTATTAATATTTGTATAAAGGATGGTTGCATCTCAAGCGCATGTTTAAACTTTTCAGTCAAGTCTGACGCATGACTTATACAGGCTGTGGCTGTATATGGAATTCGATGTGCAGCAACTATATCTATTAAAGGCTTTTTAGGTCTAATCTTGCCCTTTTCAATCTTTCCAGCAGGTGTCGTTGTTGTTTCAGCAAATTTTGGCGTTGCACCTGAGCGTTGCACACCTGTATTCATATATGCCTCATTATCAAGGCATATCTGGGTAACTTTATGCCCTCTCTCAAGCATGCCTGATAATGCCTGCAGGCCGATATCAGCAGTGCCACCATCGCCTGCAATAGCTATCACCTTCCATGGCCTTTTCATATGTTTGACAGCTGCTTCTATGCCTGATGCAACTGCAGATGTACATTCAAATGCAACATGTATTGCAGGGCATTTCCATGCTGAAAAGGGATATGCTGTTGTGCATACCTCAAGGCAGCCAGTTGCCATCGAAACAATGACATCTTTAGGGCATACCTTGTCAAGCAATGACATAGCTACGCCAATCCCACAACCTGCACATAGTGTATGACCAGGAGCAAGCATAAAAAAAATCAGTTTTAGACCTTTTTAAATTAACAATCTTCAATTCGTCAATTATCTACTCTGATTATCGGATTTAACCTTTTTTCCTTCTCGGTCTTTCTGCCTTTACCTCTTTCAGTGTTTTCAACTCGTCGATTTCAAGCCATACAACAAAAAGGCCAATAAGGATTAAAAATACTGGTATAATCCCTGTCGCTACTATCACAAAATTGTCAAGCCATGTAATGCGCGTTACATTAATACCTAATGCATCATCAATAAAAAGTCCAAGGCCAATCACTACGAGCAAAAGTCCACCGATGATTTTTGCTATTGGATGCATATTTAATTTATAATTTGCCATATTTAAATTTCTTAATGTGTGCCTACGAAAAAGAAATTAGGGTTGTGAGGGAAAAAATAAACAAATTAGATAGGTCTATTTTCAAAATTATAAAACAGCGAACAAAGCTTGCAAAAAAGGTTTCGAAAATAAAAAGGAAGTATGGAAAGCCAATTTTTGATAAAAAGAGAGAAGATGAGATACTCAAATTTGTAAGAAGTCTTGCAGTTAAGCATGGGCTCGAACCCAAATCAATTGAGAGGATTTTCAAAGAGATAATTAGGCTGTGCAAGGAGATTGAAAAAACATAACAATCCTAATAAATATAAATCTCAACAGACTCAATCATACTTATGCAATCTGCTTATAAATTCATTGCACAGGTCTGGAAAAGGCCAAAAGAGGGTTTAGGCAAACTTTGGTCAGCGCGGCTTAGAGAGTGGCGTGCCCAGCCTGTTGTTTATAGGATTGAAAGACCAACAAGGCTTGACAGGGCCAGGGCGCTTGGCTATAAAGCAAAGCCTGGTTATGTTTTAGTGCGGGTCAGGATAAAAAAAGGTTTGAGAAAGAGACCTAAGCCAGCAAAGGGAAGAAAGCCAAGGGCAGCAGGCCGATATTTCTCTCTTGCTATTTCTAAACAGGTACAGGCAGAGCAAAAGGCAGCGCGAAAATATCCTAATTGTGAGGTTCTAAATTCTTATTGGGTTGGTGATGATAGCGTGTATGAGTGGTATGAGGTGATACTTGTTGATAGAAGCCATCCACAAATCCTTTCAGATAAAAAAATAAGTTGGATCGCCAAACAACGTGGCCGTGCATTCCGTGGTCTGACCTCGGCTGGCAAAAGGTCAAGAGGTCTGCTCAGCAAAGGCAAGGGCGCTGAAAAGATAAGGCCATCAAAAAAGCAAACTTATCTTAAGAGGATTCTCTTGTAGAAGAATATATTTATATAGCTTTCGCCAAAAATAAAATATGGCTGTGGTACTTGCACAGTTTGCATTTGAGCAGATTATCTACAATATGGAGCAAATGGGCTTCTTTAGATTTCTATTTCCATTTCTGCTCACATTAGGTATTGTCTTTGGCCT